>CANQEF010000012.1 GCA_947594675.1 uncultured Bacilli bacterium | reverse complement strand
TATTATAAGGTTGGAGAACAATCCGGAATATTTCATATTGGAGTATTAACGGGTACCCTCAGTGTCTACGGTTCAGTGCGCCTCGTATTATCTCCTTAAAATTATTCTACTGACCTTATTTAAATAAAAAGTTATTTCTAATTAGTAAGCATTTTAAAGGAATATGATTATTAAAGCTCATATTCCTTTAATATAGACTATTTAAGAGGCATTTTCCCTACTAGCAATTTCATCAAAAGTTTGATCTGTACTAGTTGGCTCTGTTCCCTTAATAAAATACATTAGCTTTTTCTTTTCATCCGTCTCGTTAGCAGGACGTCCGGAAATAGGTTCTACAAACATAGCTGTTACATTCTTAGGCTTTTGATACCAAGTCTCATCATCTGTTTTACCTTCCTCATAAAATTCAACAGAATTATACCAAATATTCTGAGCATATTTGTAATCACTTGTAGTAAGAGGCTGATTGTCATCATATCCAGCCCATACAGCACAAACTATGTCTTTATTAAAGCCAATATTCCAATTATCACTACTAGTAGTACCACTTTTCAAGGCATATTTATGCTTAAGTTTAGAAGAAAGACTAATTGCCGTTGGATAATTATAATCAATATAATCAGGATCATAAGTAGCCGTTAACAAATTGTCTAAGATAAAAGTTAAACTACTATTTAAAACTAATTCTTTAGTATTTTTTGCTTGATATAACAAATTCCCGTCACCATCTTCAATTTTTTCAATAAAATGTGGCTCAATTTTATAACCCTCATTCGCAAACGCAGCATAACCAGCAGCCATCTCGATAATACTTATTTCATTTGTACCTAGTGGTAAAGAAGGAACATCTTCCAACTTAGAAGTAATTCCAACTCTTCTAGCTACATTAATCAAAGCGTCTCCACCTAAAAACAAATGCGTTTTAACAGCATAAATATTTTCCGAATAAGCAATAGCGGTCCCCATTGATATTGGCTTATTACCATATTTATCATTATAATTTTTAGGAGAATAATCTTCTTGATTTTCAAAAGTAAAAGTAGTTGCCTCACTAGTAAAAGCCGAACTCGTAGTAAAACCATTTTCTAAAGCCGCATAATATAAATAAGGTTTCATTGTTGAACCAACTTGTCTTTTAGAAGAAATTGCTCTATTATAAGAAGACTTATCATAATCTTTTCCACCAACTAAAGCAACAATTCCTCCTGTAGATGGATTCATCATGACAACAGATGTCTCAATATTAACATCCGCAGGAATTACCTCATTAATAGTATTCTCAAGCTTTTTTTGCATACTTATATTTAAATTTGTATAAATCTTTAATCCATTACTATCATTAAAAGAATCCGGAATATCCTTCAAATTTTCAAGCTCTTCTGTAACCGCATCTTGATAATACATAATTGAAGAGACTTCTTCATCATTATCTTTTCCTACATAAACCAAATTTTCATTGTAAGCTTTATCTCTTTCACTTTCCGAAATAACTTCATTTTTAACCATAAGATTTAAAATAATAAGTTGTCTTTCTTTAGCCGCTTGCAAATCATTAAATGGTGAAAATCTTGAAGGAGCCTTAGGAATTCCAACCAACATGGACGCCTCAGCTAAATCTAAATCCTTAGCATTTTTATTAAAATAAAATTTAGCAGCATTCTCTATACCATACTTACCATGACCATAATTTATTGTATTTAAATAGCCTTCTAATATTTCATCCTTAGAATAATTTGCCTCAATTCGCATAGTATAAAGCATTTCATCCCATTTTCTTTTCCACGTTTTATCAAATGTTAAAAATAAGTTTTTAGCATACTGTTGCGTAATAGTTGAGGCACCTTGAACATTACCACCACTTTTTAAATTTATAAATCCAGCTTTTAGTATTCTAAAAAAATCAAATCCATGATGCTTGTAAAAATTTTTATCCTCAGCGTTGATAGTTGCTTTAATAACATTATCGGATATATCATTAAGATGAACCCATTCCTTAGACTGACTTCCTTGAAAAAAAACTTCACCTTTATTATCATAAAGCATCAAATTATTAGCTGTATTAATTCTTAATTTAGGAGACATCTTAACATATAAATAACTTCCACCAATAGCTAAAGTTATTAAAAATAATCCCACCAAAAATAATTTTCTAAAAATATGCCTTTTCTTCATCGTAAGATTTCTCCTCTCACTATTTAGTATTTAAAAATAAAAATAATTTATGTATGAAAAAAATAATTATTATGGTATAATCATTTCTAGAAATTTTACTAAGAGGTGGAGCAATGTCCAAAATTAAAATAAAAGCTACTCTTAAAAATAAAGAAAAAACTTACACTTGGAAAGTATTAGCTGATAATAATAAATCTAAAATATCTTATAAAGAAGATAATAATCTTATAACATTTGATTACAAACAACTACACTTAATAAGAAAAACTCCTTCAGGCACTATGCTATTTAAATTTAAAGAACATGAACCCTTGCTTATTTTACAAGTAGCTAATATGCCTGATATGTCTATTCCTATTAATGTAGAAAACATAATTCAACAAGATTTTAATGTAACTATAAAATATTTTCTTGGTCCAGAAGAATTTACATATAAAATAGAGGTGGAACAATGAGCATTTTAAAAGAATTAGAAAATGATTTAGAAAAAATAATTATTAAAGCTGGTTATCAAGATTCATCTTTTTCACTATTACCATCTAATCGTAAAGACTTAGGTGATTTTCAATTAAATAGTGCCATGAGTCTAGCTAAAATTTATCATAAAAATCCCATGTTAATTGCTGAAGACATTAAAAATGAGCTAGTAAAAGATGATCGCTTTATAAAAGTAAATGTAGCAACCCCTGGATTCATAAATTTTACTTTATCAGAGGCATTTTTACTAGAGTCATTAAATAAATTAAGAGAAAATCCCCTTATAAACATTGATAAAAAAGCCCCTAAAAAAATAATTATAGATTATGGTGGTGCCAACGTATCAAAAGCTTTACATGTTGGTCATCTAAGAAGTGCTAATCTAGGAGAGGCCTTAAAACGTTTAGCCAAGCTAATAGGCTATGAAGTTTTAGGAGATGCTCATTTAGGAGACTATGGACGACCTTTAGGTCTAGTTCTGTTAGAAATCAAAAAGCGCTATCCTAATTTAGCTTACTTTGATCCTACCTATAATGGAGATTATCAAGACCTAGAATTACCTATAACCAATGCTGATTTAGAAGAAATTTATCCATTAGCCTCTGCTAAATCAAAAGAAGATGATTCCTATCTCGAAGAGGCTCGTGAGATAACTTTCAAAATCCAACACCACGAAAAAGGTTATTATGAGCTATGGCAAAAAGTCGTTGAAATATCAAAAAAAGATATAAAAAGTGTCTATGATGAATTAAATGTATCCTTTGACCTATGGCTAGGAGAAAGCGATGCCATGGACTATTACGACGAATTAAAAGAAATATTTGAAAAGAAAAATCTTTTACAAGATAGTGAAGGTGCTAAAATAGTTGAAGTAAAAAAGGAAACTGACACCTCTCCAATGCCACCATTGCTATTTATCAAATCTAATGATACCCTATCCTATGCCACCACTGATTTAGCAACAATTCTACAACGTGAAAAATTATATCATCCAGACGAAATATGGTATTGCGTAGATTCTCGACAAGAATTACACTTAGAACAAGTTTTTCGTGCTGCAAGATTAGCTGAATTGGTTCCTGAAAACGTTAAACTTGAATTTATTGGCTTTGGTACAATGAACGGAAAAGACGGCAAACCCTTTAAAACTAGAGATGGCGGAATAATGACCTTAAAAAATTTAATTACCCTAGTTAATAATGAAACGACAAAACGTTTAAAAGATAATGTTTCTGAAGAAGAACGCCCTGAAATTTCTAAAATTGTTGCGATAGCAGCATTAAAATATGCAGACTTCTTACCATTTAGAAAGACTGATTATATCTTTGAAGAAGAAAAGTTTTCCGACCTAGAAGGAAAAACAGGGCCTTATTTATTATATTCAACAATTAGAATGAAATCTTTACTAGATAAATCATTAATAGATACTTATTGTCCAATTACTACAATACCAACTAAAGAAGAACAAGAATTAGCCTTAACCATTCTTAATTTACCGAGCGTAATAAATAAGTCATTAGAAACAAAATCTCTAAATGAAATATGCGAATATCTTTATAAATTAACTTCAATTTACAATAAATTTTATTCTGAAAATAGAATCTTAACCGAACCAAATGAAAATATAAAGAATAGTCGTTTAGTTTTAACTAAAATAATTTATGATACAAATCTTCTTCTTTTGGATGTCTTAGGTATAAAAGTTCCAAAAAAAATGTAAAAAGTGTTGTATTTACAAAAGATATATGTTATAAGTGATATTGATATTTTTTACCGCTAACATATCTATTGTTTTAGCATATAATGTTTTGAATATAGGAGGGCTAGATATGAGTTTAAAAAATATGAAAAAAGAGGAATTAGAATTACTATCTCATAAGGATATAACGAATTTAATTCTAGAAGAAAGCAAAAAAACTTTGAATACGGCAAGTCTTTTTCAAAAAATAATAAAATTACTAGATTTACCAGAAAGTTATTTTGAAACTAAAATAGCTGATTATTACACTGCCTTAACTACAGATAAAAGATTCATTCTACTAGAAGATGGTACTTGGGATTTAAGAAACCGTCATACCTCTGATAAAGTTATAAAAATTCAAGATGACGATGATGAGGAAGAAGATGAAGAAGAAGACTTTGAAGAAAAAGAAGATTTAAATGATTCTTTAGAAGAAGATAATTATGATGATACTGAAGATGATGACTATGACGATGATACTAATGAAGAATTAAAAGATTTAGTAGTCATAGATGAAGATGAATTAGAACTAGAATAATATCTAGTTTTTTCTACTTTAAAGAAAAGAGTGATAAAATGATTGAAAGATTAGAGGCAACTTTGCATAAATATGAAGAATTAGAACAAGAATTAACTAAACCAGAAGTACTAAGTGATATAAATAAAACAAAACAATATTCTAAAGAAATGTCATCCCTTGAAGATATTGTTGCTTGCTACAAAAAATATAAAAAAATTGTTGAAGAAATAGCCGACACTAAGGAAATGCTTAAAGATCCTGATTTAGGAGAAATGGCAAAAGATGAATTAAAAAACTTAGAATCTGATAAAGAAAATCTTTCTAAAGAATTAGAAATATTGCTAATTCCAAAAGATCCTAATGACGATAAAAATGTTATTTTAGAAATTAGAGGAGCTGCTGGAGGAGATGAGGCCAATATTTTTGCTGGCGATTTATTTAGAATGTACACTCACTATGCTGATAAAAAAGGTTTTTCTTATCAAGTATATAATTCTATAGAAGGAACAGCAGGCGGCTACAGTCAAATAGAATTTGTAATTAAAGGTAAAAATGCCTATTCACTTCTAAAATACGAGAGTGGCTCTCATCGAGTACAAAGAGTACCAGTAACTGAGGCAAATGGTCGCCTTCAAACGTCAACAGCAACAGTTTTAGCTTTACCTGAAGTTGATGATTCTATCGATATAGAAATTAATCCCAATGACTTAAGAATTGATATTTATCGTTCCAGTGGTTGTGGCGGCCAAGGAGTAAATACAACTGATTCAGCTGTTCGTATAACTCATTTACCAACAAATACCGTCGTAACATGTCAAAATGAACGCAGCCAAATTCAAAATAAAGAGCAAGCTTTAAAAGTATTAAAATCAAGACTTTACGAATTAGAATTACAAAAACAACAAGAAGAAGCAGGTGCTGAAAGAAGAAGTAAAATTGGTTCTGGTGACCGTGCTGAAAAAATAAGAACATATAATTATCCTCAAAATAGAGTTACAGATCATCGAATTGGTTTTACAACTAAAAACTTAGACCGTGTTATGGACGGTGATTTAGATGATATAATAGACGCATTAATTCAAGAAGAACAAAAAAGAAAATTAGAAGAAAGGCCATAAATAATGACTATAGATGAGTTACTATTTTATGCTAAAGGCCATATTCATAAAGATCATGCCAAAATCCTTTTAGCTGAATTACTAAATAAAAATCCCTTAGAAATGTTAACCTATTTAAATGAAGAAGTTCCATATGAAAAGGAGCAATTATATAAAAAAGAAGTTTTAGCATTGCAACAAGGTCGTCCTCTACAATATGTATTAAAAAACGTTAACTTTTATGGTACAAAATATTTTATAAATGAGCAAGTTTTAATTCCTCGTTTTGAAACAGAACAACTAGTTGAAAAAACAATTAATTACTGTTTAGAAAAATTCAACATACCCCTTGATATCATTGACTTAGGCTGTGGAAGTGGAGTTATCGGCTTAACTCTTGAGCAAAAATTATCTCCTTCTTCTATAGACTTAATAGATATAAGTAAAGAGGCTTTAGAAGTTTGTAAAATAAATTGTCAAAATCTAAATTCCCAGGCCAATATAATAGAAAGCGACATGTGGCAAAATGTTTCTAAAAAATATCATGTTATAATTAGTAATCCCCCTTATATCAAAACAACCGAAGAAATAGAAAAAATAGTTAAAGACAACGAACCTTCCATCGCATTATATGCTGGAGAAGATGGACTGGATTGCTACAAAAAAATTCTTTCCGATATTAAAAACCACATGCAAGAAAAATGTATCATAGCCTTCGAAATAGGTCCAACACAAGGAAATGCCCTTAAACAATTAGTTCTAAATACTCTAGAAAATGTTGAAATATCAATTGAAAAAGACCTAGCAGATAAAGATCGATTTCTCTTTGTTTTCAAAAATATCTAAAAAATGTATAAAATAATTAATAATTTCTCACTATTAAATTGAAGGTGAGATTTTTATATGAAAAAATTTATTATTTTTTTAGCTATCTTAGTAACGATTCTTTCACTAAATAAATATGAACAAGTAATTATACCTAAAGAATCAATTCGTTTTCGCGTTATTGCTAATAGCAACACTAAAAATGATCAAAATATAAAACATGCCATAGTAAATAATCTAACAGCCAATATTGATTTTAACAAACTTTCTTCTAATAATATTAACGTAACGAGAAGAAACATTCAAAACGCTCTTCCTAAGTTTAAAGAAATAATACAAACAACTCTTGCTAATGAAAAAACAAATCAAACTTATACTATTAACTATGGACAAAATTATTTTCCCGAAAAAGAATACAAAAACGTATACTATAAAGAAGGCTATTATGAATCACTAGTAATAACTCTTGGCGATGGTAAAGGAGAAAATTTCTGGTGTGTCTTGTTTCCACCTCTTTGCTTAATCGAAAAAGAAGAAACAACTTCTTCCAAGGTAGAATATAAATCTTTAATAAAAGAAATTATAGATAAGTATTTTTAAATTACTAAAAGAATAAAATATATAAGGTGAATAAACATGCAAATCCTTATATATTTTTTTCTAGCTATTGGTCTAAGTATGGATGCTTTTTCTTTAGCATTAGCCTATGGTACAAACTATTTAAAAAAATCAAAAATTATATTTACTAGCTTATGCGTAGGAATATTTCATTTTATTATGCCTTATTTAGGCTCAACAGTTGGAGCTATCTTTATAGAACATTTTCCTATTAATACTAATCTTTTAGTATCGCTTATATTTTTTATCTTAGCTATTGAAATGTATTTAAACAGAAATGAAACAAATAATAATCTTATTACCAACACTATTTCCATTATTTTCTTTGCTTTTACCGTATCAATTGATAGTTTTTCTGTAGGAATAGCTTTAGGAATTACTAATTCAAGTATTTTACTAGCTTCCACAATTTTTTCTATTATAAGTTGTCTATTTACCTTTATGGGATTAATATTAGGTAAAAAGCTTTTTGAAAAATATGGTAAAAAAGCCATTTTTATAGGTATTTTTATTCTTCTTTGCTTATCCTTAAAATATCTTTTTTAATCACGAGTAATTTAACTTAATGTAAAGAACAAAAGAAAAAATTAACTTTCATTGACAAATAAAGCTTTTATCACTTATGATAAAAGTGGGTGAAAAGTATGTTAGTTAATTCTAAAGAAATGCTAATTAAAGCTAAAAATAATAAATTTGCTGTGCCTCATTTTAATATAAATAATCTTGAATGGGCAAAGTACATTTTAGAAGAATGCAATAGATTAAATATTCCTGTAATTTTAGGAGTAAGTGAAGGAGCAGCCAACTATATGGGAGGCTTTGATGCTATCTATGGTATGACTACAGGATTAATAAAGGATTTAAATATAGAAATACCAGTCTGTCTTCATGTAGATCATGCCTCATCCTATGAAACTTGCAAAAAAGCTATAGATGCTGGATTTACTTCAGTAATGATTGATGCCTCTCGTCATGAATTAGAGGAAAATATTAAGATTACCAAAGAAGTAGTTAAATATGCTCATCCTAAAAATGTAACTGTAGAGGCCGAAGTTGGTCATATAGGTGGAACAGAAGATAATATTACTTCTGAGGCTACAAATGCTACTCTAGAAGATTGTAAAATTCTTTATGAAAACACACAAATAGATTCATTAGCTCCTGCCTTAGGAAGTGTTCATGGCTTTTATAAAAAAGAGCCTAATCTTGATTTTGAAACTATGTCAATTATCAATCAAAACTTACCTATACCTTTAGTATTACATGGTGGAACAGGCATTCCCTCTGATAAGATTGAAAAAGCTATTTCTTGTGGTATAGCAAAAATAAACATAAATACCGAATTGCAAGCAACTTGGGCAAACTCTATCAAGAAATACCTTGAAGACAATCCTAATGCAATAGACCCACGTAAAATAATAGGCAGTGGAGAACAGGCCCTTAAGAGTAAAATTACTGAAATAGTAACTTTATTTAAAACACAAAACATTTAGGAGGTAAAAATGAAAATAATGGAAATAGAAGGTGGCAAAGAGTTAAGTGGAACCATTCGTATAAGTGGTGCTAAAAATGCCACAGTAGCCCTAATCCCAGCAGCTATTTTAACTGATGATGAAGTGACCATTTGTAATATTCCTGAAATAACTGATACAGATGCTTTATGCGATATTTTGAAATACCTTAAAGTCAAAGTAAATAGAGCTAGTGAATCAATTATAATTGATCCAAAGTTTATGGAAAATGCTGAAATAACAGAAGAATTTTCAAAAAAATTACGAGCATCTTATTACTTTATGGGAGCTTTATTAGGGAAATATAAAAAAGCCGTCATGTATTTTCCAGGCGGATGTTCAATAGGTGCTAGACCAATTGATTTACATTTAAAAGGCTTTGAGGCCTTAGGCGCCAAAATCCACGTTGAAAAAAATAAATATATCGTTGAGGCCGAAGAATTAAAGGGCGCAAATATTTACTTAGATATAGCATCTGTTGGTGCCACCATAAACATTATGTTAGCAGCAGTAAAAGCCAAAGGTAAAACAGTAATTGATAATGCTGCCAAAGAACCAGAAATAGTAAATGTTGCTACATTTTTAAATAATATGGGTGCTAAAATTGTCGGAGCTGGTACTTCAACAATCAAAATTGAAGGCGTTGATCATTTAAGCAAATGCTTTCATGAGGTTATACCAGACCGAATTGAAGCCGGAACCTATATTATAATAGGAGCATTATGCGGCAAAAATTTTACGATTGATAACATGATTCCTGAGCATGTAGATTCCCTTCTTTCAAAATTAGAAGAAATGGGAGTTAATTTAGAAACAGGCAGTGATTATATAACCATCAAAGAATCGAATAAGCTTTTAAAAGCAACAAATATAAAAACAGCTGTTTATCCAGGCTTTCCTACCGATTTGCAACAACCATTTACCGTTTTATTAACTCAAGCAAATGGCAAGTCAAAAGTAAACGAAACTATTTGGGAAAATCGATTCATGCATGTCCCATATTTAAACAATTTAGGCGCTGATATAATTGTTAAAAATCAAACAGCTACTATATTTGGACCAACACAATTAAAAGGAAACGCTGTTGTTGCTACTGATTTAAGAGCCGGTGCTGCTCTAGTAGCTGCTGCCTTAATTGCCGAAGGAACAACCACGATAACTAATGTAGAACACATTTTACGAGGCTATGAACAAATAATTGAAAAATTATCATCCGTAGGTGCTAAAATAACATTGAGAGAAATATAATTAAGTAGTTATATTTCTTTTTTTTGGAGGTAATTATGAGCTATATAGAAAAACACTACAAATTTATAATATTTCTTCTAATAATTATCCTAATATACCTTATTTATAGAACAAATAACTATAATAATTTAACCTATATTTCATTAGGAGATGCCTATGCCTTAGGGGTAGATTCATATAATAGAATAGACTATGGATATAGTGATTATCTTAAAGACTACCTTATAGAAAATAAAGAATTAAATTTTTATACTAAAGCATATTCATCAAAAGATATGTCAATTGAAAAACTTTATAATGCAATTATTACTAACAAAAAAATGATATATAATAACAAAAAATTAAATTTAAAAGAGCTAATTAGAGAAAGTGATTTTCTTACCCTAACAATTGGCCTTAATGATTTATTATACAAAATAAGTATTACCCCTAATCTATCTAATAAAAAATTAGACCAAATTTTAGATGAATTGGACCAATCTTTTACAAAACTAATTGATGAGATAAAAAAATATTATTACAATGATATATACTATATAGGATACTATGAATCAAAATATTATAATAAATATATAAATTACTCTTTAAAAAAATTAAATGAACGTCTTTCTAAAAATCCTAATATTATTTTCATTTCAACGGAGCAATTATTTAAAAATAAACCTAATTTAACCTCAAATACATCTTTACCATATCCTAATTCACAAGGATATAAAGAAATAGCTAATTTAATAATTAGTAAAATAAAAAATTAATAAAACAAAAAATTAAAAAAACTTGCAAAAACAAGAAATACTTGCTATACTAATAACGCAATTTAATTACTATGACTAAAAATTAGTCATGGCGGAAGGAGCGTTAGTATGAAAAAAGATATTCATCCAGAAGTAAAAGATTGTACAGTTACATGTGCTTGTGGAGAAACTTTCCAAGTAAAATCTACTAAATCTGAAATAAACGTTGAAGTGTGCTCTAAATGTCATCCATTTTATACAGGAAAACAAAGTAGAGCATCACGTGCAGGACGCGTTGATAAATTCAACAAGAAATATGGTTTTACAGCAAAACAAAATGAAGAATAAAATAGCTAAAAGGTTATTTCAGACTGTTGACAAAGGAAATTTTGTTAATAGTCTTTTTTATTTAAAGTTATTTTAAATAAAAGATAGAAAACAATAACTTAAATTGTCACTTTTTCCTTTAAATTAAAACTTGACATGATATTTTTTCCGTGCTATTTTGATTTTAAGAGAGGAGATAACAAATGACAATAGCAATTGCAAGTGACCATCGTGGTATTACCTACAAAGAAGAAATAATCAAATATTTACAATCACAAAAACACACCATAATAGATTGCAGTAAAACAAACACACCAACAGATGATTATCCAGATTTTGCTTTCAAAGTGTGTGAAAAAGTAGTTTCCAAAGAAGCAGATGTAGGCATATTAGTATGCCGAACCGGAATAGGTATGTCTATAGCAGCTAACAAAGTAAAAGGTATAAGATGTGCTAAAGTGAATTCCAAAGAAGACGCTATATTATGTCGTAACGACAATGGAGCTAACGTAATGACCTTTAATTTTACTGATGATATTGAAAATATAAAATCATATATAGATTGTTTTTTAAAAGCTGATGTGTTAAATGATGAAAGACATCGTCGCCGCGTAGCCAAAATAACTGCTTACGAAGAGAGCCACTAATGATAGCTAAATTTTTTTTATACATAATAGTAACTATTTTAGTTATATGGTCAATGGATTCAGTAAATATTAATCAAATATTTAAAAAAAATCATATTTATCAAGCACGTTTTTTTTATTTCTTTTTAGGTATATCCCTAATTTATTTAGTAACCAATTTTTTACTTGACTTATTTAATTCTATAAAATTATTTTAAAAAAAGTATAAATCTTTTTATTTTGTTCAAACTTATAATGAGGTGAATAAAATGAGAAGAAGAAAATTAAAGTCTTTTGTAATTCCAAGCTTTGTTTCCTTAATTGCTATAGCTACTCTTTTAGCAGCAACCTTATTGCCAAAAGAATCATCAATGAAAGAAGAAAATAACCCACTAACTTATGTATCAGATGTTATCATTAATAATGATATAGCTGTAATGGATACCGATGCTAAAATAATTAATCCTTATACTGATCAATCTGTAACTATTGGTAAATCTTTCTATGACTATAAAGGTGATGCTAAAACACAAGAAAATTCTATTATTTTTCATGACAATACTTACATGCAAAACTCCGGTGTTGATTTTGTAAGTAATAACACTTTCGATATACTAGCTATTTTAAATGGCGAAGTAGTAGATGTCAAAGAAGATGAAACATTAGGAAAAATAATAGAATTAAAACATGATAATGATTACATAAGTATCTATCAAAGTTTATCAGAAGTAACAGTTAAAAAAGGAGACGTTGTATCTCAAGGACAGGTTATTGGAAAAAGTGGAACAAATGAATTAGATAAAGAAATTGGAAACCATCTTCATTTCGAATTCTACGTAAATGGTCAAGTAGTTGATCCAACACTTTATTTAAACAAAGAATTAAATACAAAGACTAATTAGAGTAGAAATACTCTTTTTTTCATAAATAACTAATTTTTTCATATATTGTATTATAAAAAGCTAAAATTATGGTAAAATATAAATGACAGATAAGGAAGTGACTGTGGTGATAACAAGAGATATAGGAATAGATTTAGGAACAGCAAATGTTTTAATATACATTAGGGGAAAAGGTATTGTTTTAAATGAGCCAAGTATAGTAGCAATAGATACGGAAAATAAAAGAGTAATTGCCGTTGGAACAGAGGCAAATGAAATGCTAGGAAGAACTCCTGGCAAAGTAAAAGCTATTAAGCCAATGAAAGATGGTGTTATAGCTGATTTTGAAATTACAGAAATAATGTTAAATGCTTTTATAAAAAAAATTAAAGCTAAAAAGATGTTTTCAAGACCTAGAATATTAATATGTTGTCCAACTAATATTACCCAGGTAGAGAAAAATGCTATCAAAGAGGCAGCTGAAAGAACAGGGGCTAGAAAAGTTTATATTGAAGAAGAACCTAAAGTTGCTGCCATTGGTGCTGGTATGGATATTTCTAAACCTACCGCTAATATGGTGTTAGATATAGGTGGTGGCACTACAGATATAGCGATTCTTTCCTTAAATGGAATTGTTTCATCATCATCTATTAGAACAGCAGGCAATGCTTTTGATCAAGATATTATAAAATATATAAAAGATAAATATAAACTTTTAATTGGAGAAAAAACTGCTGAAGACATAAAAATAAATTTCACTAATATTTATAAGCCTAATAAAAAAGAAAAATTAGAAGTTAGAGGACGTAATCTAATAACAGGGCTTCCTCATACAATAGAAATTACCCAAGATGAAACAAAAGAAGCATTAGAAGAAAGTGTTAATAAAATAGTAAAAGCAACTACTAATGTTTTAGAACAAACTTCCCCAGAATTATCATCTGATATAGTTGAAAAAGGTATTATTTTAACTGGCGGAGGAGCCTTATTAAATGGTTTATGTGATGTATTAGAAAAAAAATTAAATGTTCCTGTTTTAATTGCTGAGTCCCCACTTACTTGTGTTGCTGAAGGTACAGGAATTCTACTTGAAAATATTAAATTATTAGAACAAGATCAACAATGATTTTGTTTTTTTTATAAGGAATTTTCTCCTTATAAAGAATAATTTGTTCGATTGCCAAGGCCAAACATTTGTATTATATTGTAATTGATAGGGGGAATCGTGAGATTTGAGCATGATCTATTTATAAATCATTTTGTTCTTGCTCTAAACAAACTCCTTATATTTAAAAAATGATATCTTTTCCGATTGTATTTTGCTATAATATTTATAGAAAGAAGTGAAGTAAATGCAATTACAAATTATTGATGCCTGTAAAATTGTCCTTGTAACTTTCATCTTTTCAGCTTTAATTATGTTTTTAATGCGCAAAGTAGCATTTCATATTGGTGCTGTTGATATCCCAACTAACAAAGAAGGACACCGTCATATTCATAAAAGAATTGTTCCAAAATTAGGAGGAGTTGGAATATTTTTATCTTTTCTTTTAGGATATATGCTCTTTGGAGAAAATAGTATCAGAATGAATTCTATATTAATAGCAAGTTTTATAATTATTTTAACTGGAATAGTTGATGACATTAAATCTATAAGAGCATATCAAAAATTAATAGGTCACATAGTGGCTTCGTGTGTTATTGTTTTATATGGTGGTATATTATTAGAAGAAATAACTGCTTTTGGTTACTCTATTAATTTCGGAATGTTTGCCTATCCAATAACAATCCTTTTTTTAATAGCTTGTACAAATATAATTAATTTAATTGATGGTTTAGATGGATTAAGTGGTGGAGTATGCAGCATTTTCTTTTTGACTATTGCTATAATAGGTTTTTATCAAGGAAGAGCTGGTAGCTTAGTAATGATATTAACTTTAATAATGTTAGGATCAACCTTAGGCTTTTTACTTCATAATTTTTATCCGGCAAAAATATTTGTTGGAGATTGTTCTACTTTTTTAGGATTTATTATAGGTATTATTACTTTATTAGAATTTAAAGGACCCGCTTTAATATCATTCTTTGTTCCAGTAACTATTTTAGGCATCCCTATACTTGACACATTGTTTGCCATAATAAGACGACTATTAAAAGGAAAATCTCCTTTCGAAGCAGATAAAGAACATTTACACCATCAATTATTAGGTATGAATTTTTCACAAAGAACGACAGTCTTGATAATTTATGGTATAAATATTTTGTTTGCTGCTGCCTCTATCTTTTTTACTTTAATAAATCCGACTATAGGTCTTATAATTTATCTAATACTTTTTGTGCTTGTCTTATGGTTTGTTTTTCATACAACAATTATTAGTGATAAAAATCCTAAGCTTGTAAGAAAAGTAGAAAATCTATTTGCACATAAGAAAATAGACT
Organism: uncultured Bacilli bacterium; assembly: GCA_947594675.1. Next base: position 1,066 of record CANQEF010000012.1, on the reverse strand, counting down.
AATAAAAGTGGCTATTTGTCGCTATTAATCGAAAATAATTATATAAAAGAAATCTATTTAACCTTTCATGGAAAAACACCTTAGCCTAAATATATCTTTGTTACAATGAATTCACCAAGTAGAAAGAATTTTTGGTAGAATGTGAGGTGTTAGTTTTAGTGATAATCGGACGCGTGAAATGGTTTAATAATGAAAAAGGTTATGGCTTTATTGATTTTAAAGAAAATGAAGATATATTTGTACATTATTCAGCAATAGAATTAGATGGATATAAAACTTTATCTGAAGGTCAATTAGTAGAATTTAAGCTCATTGAAACTAGTAAAGGATATCAAGCTATAAATGTAAAATTAGTAAAAGAAACTGCTACAGTAAAATAGTAGTTTTTTTTCTTTCTATATGTTATAATGAAAGTACAAAGGAGGCAGGTATTATGGAAATTATTATTCATGGTGATAAGCTAAAAATAACTTCTGCTATGAGCGATTATATTAAAGAAAAATTAGGAAAATTAGACAAGTACCTAGAAAATAGCACTACAGTTCGTGCCAATGTCATAGTAAAAGTTAAAAATCATGAACAACGAGTTGAAATAACTATACCGTTAAAAACATTTATATTAAGAACAGAAGAAACAAAAAAAGACTTTTATGCAGCAGTAGATGTAGCAATTGACAAATTAGAAAGGCAAATTAGAAAGAATAAAACCAGATTAATGTCGATGTCAAAACAAACTAAAACAAGCTATGATTTTAATATTTCTACAATAGAAGAAGATGAAGAAAAAGAAGATAGTAAAATTTTAAAAAGAAAAGTAATAGAAGTAAAGCCTATGAGTGAAGAAGAGGCTATCTTACAAATGGAATTATTAGGACATCAATTTTATATGTTTAAAAATAGCGAGACAGATAAATGCTCAGTCGTTTATAAAAGAACAGATGGCAATTATGGCATTATAGAATCAGAATAAAATTAACAAAAATAAAAATAAACTCAAATGAAAAGTTAAATTTCAGAAAATAGGATCAAGTAGAATTTGTAAGACTAAATTGGTAGAAATAGTAAA
>CANQEF010000011.1 GCA_947594675.1 uncultured Bacilli bacterium | reverse complement strand
TCTCCTGAAATTTGGGCTGTACCATTAATAGATAAACGAGAAGAAATTGCCGCATACGCTACTGCAAGAAAAAGAAGAGCTACACCTAAAGAAGAAATAATTATAACTTTAAGCTTTCTATTATCCATTTTTCCACCACCAAATTGTGCACAATTTCCTTATTTTATAATATGATTATACCACCCCCCCGTCCTAATTTGTCAACAAAAAAATTGTGGGATTTTTCCACAATTTGTAAAAGAAAAGTCCATCAATTTGAGCTTATTTCTTTTTAAGTAATAGCTTTGAAACTGGTTCTATATTATTACTATTTTTTCTATTTTTATAAAATCTTTTATTTTTTCTTACTTCTTCTAAAAGCTGCTTTGTATTTTGTGTTTTATTTTTACTTCTTTCAACTGATTTAAGAAACATATCACCTTTGCCGTAATTTTCTTGAGTATAAAATTGACGTGCATAAATAAGCTTTATAATATCAGTTTCTTCCAAAGATAGTCCTAATTCTTCACAAGCTGTTTCTACATCTAATCCTGATTCTATAATATAAGAATTTATTTCTTCAAAATTATCAACTCCATAGTTATCATTATAGTCAAAATCATTTTCAGTCATTATAAAACGTGGTTTCCTATCTTCTTTAGACATAATTCCTTTTAAGCTAGCTATCAAGTCATAAAAATCAAAGACAGCATTTTCTTTTTTTGATAACTCCGTTGCTATTGTTAAATAATCTATTGCTAAAGGAATTTGTTGTTTTTTCATATAAGATAATCCTAACATTGAAAAAACTACTGATTTTGGTTTATCATAGTATTGAAGTAATTGTAGGTAGTTTTCTATACATTCATCATAATTTTTCTCTTTATATGCTTTATTGCCTAAATCATAAAGATTTTTTTTATCAACGTATTTGTCCATAGTTGGCTTATATTTTAAAACTACTTGTTGTTTATTTCCCACGGCAATTACAAATGCTCTCATATCTGGATAGTTTTCAATTAGTTCAATTATTCTATCTATTTTATCACTGTCCATAGGTTTTAATAAAACTATGCTTTTTTTATCCAATAATTCTGTATATTTTTTATTAATAAATTCTTTTTCGGTTTCTTGAGTTATTTTTTCTTTTTGAAAAAACTTATCTGGTACTTTAGTTTTTGATGTTGGTTTCGCTACTGATAGTGATTCTTCTTGGAAGTTGTCATAGCTTATTTGTTGCTCAATATTTGTCTTAATTTTTTTACTATTTTCTAAAGTCTCATCTACCTTCTTCAATGTTGCATTATTTTCATTATAATTAAGCGCTCTTTCTGTTGTTTCTAAAACTTGATATAATCCATCAGTAATAACACACTCTTGGCCAAGTTTATTACCTTTTGAAATTATGTCTAAGTATATTCTTGCTTCTTCAAATTTGTTTTCAGATAAGTTAATATAGAATTCTTGAATATAATTGGCAATGTCAAAAGAATATTTCTCTCTGCTAATTAAAGTTAATGCCGTCATCGGTTTTGTAAAAGCAATATCTTTTTCTAGTAAACTTATTTTGATTAGATCAACAATTAAAAATTCATAATCGCTTTTATCTAGACTAGCTAAATAAGACCTTAATGCTGTAAATGAATTGTCTAAATCACCTTTCATCAAAGATTTAATAACATCTATAAAGGATGATGTTCCAGAGTTTGAAAATGATTTAGGTTCAATTATATGAAATTGTTCAGATTCTTTAAAAGTTTTCTCTTGAGTAGTAACAGATTGTTTTTCTTCTTGGGTAGTAGCTTTTAATTCTTTGCATTTATTAACTATTTTTTCAAGAAGAAGATAGATAACATTATTTTCTTTATTAACGTTATTTTTTTGATCTTTTTCAATAGTCAAAGCTAAAGCAAGTTCAAAGTTTTTACCATCTATTGCCTCTAAATTATTTTCTGTACTAAATATTTGTTTTTGCGGAATACTTTTAGAATTGATAATATTTAGTAATTCTTTAGCAAGAATAAGTGTATAATTATCTGATTGACTTAAATAATGATAGGATAATTTTTTTTCATATAATTCAATTATGTCTTCATATTTATTTTCTTTAATTAAATTAATTACATTATTTATATTTTGAATTTTAATTTCAATGACTTGACTAAGTAATGTTTTAATTACTAGTTCTTGGACACTTAAATTTCTTTTTCCCTCTTTATTTTTGTTTAATTCTTTAATAGCTAAAATAAATTTTTGATTTAGAGCATATGTTCTTATTTTATTTTGCGAATAAGTATCAGTATATCTTTTATCGTTTATATCAACTTTTAAATCTCCAAATTTTAAAAATTTAGCATATTGCCTATAATTTTCTGGAAGTTCTGTAATCATACTTAACAAATATAAATAAAAGTTACTATCAGCATTGTAAAAAGCATTTTCACTATTAAAAAAAATGTCAAAATATTCAAAGGCTTTCTTATAGTCTTTATTTTTAATACTTCTTAAAAACAGTTGAAAACATGTTCCTTTATGTGTTGGATCTATTTCATGACACTTTTGGAAACATTGAGTAGCTTTGTTATACTCCTTTTTAGCAATTAACTGCTTACCAAAGCAAAATAACCCATCAACTGATTTTAAAGAGTATAGTCCTCTTCTGATTCTAATAATATTACCCTGTTCAATCAAGTCTTTTAAATCTTTAGAATTAAAACCAAATTCATTTAATTCTTTAGTTGTTAATTCAACATTGTCTAAAATACCCCTATATAATTTCGTTAAATTTTCTTTATTAATCATCTTTTTACGTCTCCTTGCAATCTTTTAAGTTTTAATTTCTCACTTGTTGAAACGCCTTCCCTATCAAATTCGTTTGATAAAGATACCGGGTACATAGTAATTATGTCTTTTGTACCAATCATTGTAACAACGCATAAGTCATTGGTAATTAACTCGCCTTTATATCCAATTGGTCTATCTAGTTTAAATCTATACATATCAGAAATTTCAAAGTGATTTGCATTCATATTTTCAATTATTTCTCTTGCCTCTAATAATAATTTCTTTATATTAATATCTTTAAAAAAACAGCCATTTGTTGCTTTTTGGGCCTGATTTTTATGTCTTTCAATATGAGATAGTAATATTTTTTCATTATGATTAAATATTCTATAAATCATATAACCATTATCTTTCGAGCATGTACTATCAGGCATTTTTAATTCTCCTAAACAATATTTTATATAAGTCTTTAAAATTCTATAATGTTGGCTAATAATGGGAGTTAATTTAGCCTCATCAATATTCATAATATATTGTTGTGCATCAAAAAATTGTTTTTTTAAAATACTTAAGCAAACTAGACCTATTGTCGCTTGGATATGATAATTAGGATTTAATTGGATGGTTTGATACATGCTTGATGCAATATCATAATCACCTGTTTGAACATTTAGTTTTGCTAAAGCTAGAAGTGATTTATATTGCATATCCGGTGTAAGCATACACTCACTATAATATTTTTTACTACGTTCAAAATTATTTTCTATATTTTCCAATAGACCATATGTTTTTTTTAAAGCAGGGCTATTTATATCTTGATTATTATTTAAAATTTCTCTTGCCTGAGCATATTTGCCTTCTCTAATTTCAATTTGAATGAGCTTAGCTAAGGACTCAACTTTAAAATTATCATCATAATAAGAATTTTGAAACCAATATCTAGCTTTTATATAATCTTTATTTTCCCAACATTTGAGGCCATTAAAAAACGCATTTTTGGAATCATCTGAAATCAATTTGCATCTCCCCTTAAAGTTTTTATGTATATTTAAATTTATCTTTTCAGGCATTAAAATGTTTTGTATAGTATTTTAGCACTTTTCATTTTCTTCGTAAATAATTTTTTAATTTTAATTCGATAGAGTAAGAAAATTAAAAAGATAGACTATGAAAATAAATCTATCTTACTTAACTTGTAAAAAGCTAATTAAAAAATTTATTTATCCAAGTATTTTTTACTTTGCAACTCTATTCAACTTTTGCTTTGAAAGTATAATAGGTATAGTCTAGAAAAGGATATTTATCCTTTAATAAATTATAAATAATATTTTCTTCTTCCGATAAAGTTTGATACCATTTGAAATAATTAGTAATTAAAAAATGTCCTCTTAAAGTTTCTTCCATAGTCTTAGGTGAAAAATTATTTGTTTCTTTATAAATATTTTCTCCTTTTAAAAGTTTATTAATATTTTTAATATTAGAAATATTATTAAATTCGCCTATTATATATCCTCCGTGTTTTAAATGTTTTTTTAACTCATTTAAGAATGTCTCTTTATTAGAAATTTTTTCTAGATAATTACCTATTAAAATATAGTCATAGTAATTTTTTTTAGCTTTACTTAGTTTCTTATAGGTTTGAAAAAATTTTGAAGAAAATTTACGTTTATTTTTATTTTCTTCTACCAGTTCGATATTAATTGCTTTAAATTTATATTTTATGCTTAAACTATTTACACCTAGACTACTATTAAAATCAAGTATCTTCTTATTGTCTTCTAAAAAAGGGTATGAGGCTTCTTTATATTCATCAAAAATGGGTGTTTGAAAATGCCATTTATTATAAAAGTAATTTCTATTTTTAGAAAGAATGGTATAAAATTTAGTTAAATCTTTACGAAAAGATGTTCCTAGGTAATGATGAATAAAAGTGTCATGGCACAATATTAATTTGTAATTATTTTTTATAATTCTTAAACAAAAATCATTATCTTCAATATAACCTGGAGAGTAATTTTCATCTAATTTTTTGAGTTTTTTAATAACTTCTCTTTTTATAAGAAGACAATACCCTATTAAAAAGAGTTTTTCTTCCCATTTAGAGCTGTCAGAAATATTATTTTTTCTAGCTAGTTTTTGCATAGTTTTTAAATTATCATAAGTAAAATCTACTCCCTGCTTATTTTCATTTTGATTACAAACTGGTCCACAGGCACCTATTCTTTTAGAGCTATAGAGACATTTTTTTAAATTAGAAAGCCAGTTTGTTGTTACTATGGTATCATTATTAAGAAGTAAAATATCATTTTTCGAGTCTGCTAATTTTAGGCCTTGATTACAAGCTTTAGGAAAACCTAAATTTTCTTTATTGAAAATGGTCTTAATATCAGTTTGTTTCTCTAGATAATCTTTAGTTTTATCAGTGGAATTGTTATCGATAACGATAATTTCGTATGTGTTTTCTTCAGTATATTTTCTTATACTATTAAGGCATTTCTTAGTATAAGCTAAGTTATTATAAGTTAAAATAATAATTGACGTTTTTCTTTCCATAATAAACTCCTTTATATTATCATATGTTTAAATACTTAGAAGTTAACTATGAATAGTTTTATCAATTTCATTAAAAATAGCATTCATTCCTTTATTAAAAATTTTTTCAATAGTTTTAGAAATTTTCATTCCCAAAATAGATGCTTTATTACTATAATCTTTTTCTTCTTCAAGATAATTTTTAGCAATTATCTTTTTACCACTTTGAACGTCTTCTTCAAATCTTTTTAAGGCTTTATCTGTTAAAGTAGCTTTGGATGAGGCTGTTGTTTTATAATATCCTGTTTGTGTTCCTATATAAAGAGAAAAAAACAATATTAAAGTAACGCTTGATATAAAGAGGAAAATACTTTTAACTTTGTTCAGTTTGAATCACCTCCAAAAAGACTTCGGCAAAAGCTAAGGCAGAATTTAAAACTTCATTGGGAGTATTATCTTGACCACCTACTTCTACTAAAATAGTATATTTAGAAAAATCCTGATTATAGACACCATTTACTCCAGCTCCACCTTTTTTTAGAATACCTTTAGAAAGGTTGGGATATCTCTCATCTAATTTTGCATTAATTTTTTCAGTAAAATTTAGATTTTCTTCATAATTTTCATTTTCAAGGCCAATTAAGAATAAGATCTTAGCATAGTTTTTATCACCGATAGTTACTGTTGTTCTTTCTTTTTCTAAACTATCTCTATGGATGTCAATAAAATATTTTAAAGTAGGATTATTTAAATAAGTATCTTCTATAAAATTACGGGATGCAACGTAAGAGTAATTATAATTCCAATTATTACTATTTAGAATATCTTTTATTCTTCTTTCTTCCACTATGGTAGAAAAATGATTTTTATTAAAAACATCTTGTAAAATGTAGTCAACCATCATTACGGTAGGATTAATACTAAATTCAACAAAATTGCTAGGAGCATATTCTTCTGTTTGATGAGAATTATAAAGATAAATTACTGGTTTTTTTACTTCTTCTTGGGAAACTTTAGTAATAGTCTCAGGATTTTGATAATCGGCAAATAAAAGCTCTTTTGGTTCTTTTAAATTAGATAGGATATTACTTAGTATTTTTTTAAATAGGCTTTCTTTATTAAAATTAGCTTCACTTAAGAGAATTTCAACAAATTTTTTATCATCTATTTTTTCTAGATTTTTGTCTAGATAAGTAAAGAGAAAAAAGCCTATTAAAAACATTATTAAAAAGAAGTGTTTTTTTCTTTTTTTATTTTTCTCCTTTTTAGCAATAAACTTACTCATATAGCTTCACCTACTATATAGTAGCAAATAAAAAGAACTTATTTTGTCGTATTAAAGTTCTTGTGTAAAGTTTTATTTATACCATTTGCTAATAAAAGACTAAGTTTTTCCATGACAAAATCTACTTCTTTAGGTGTTACCATTAGTGTATCATCTTTTAATACTTCATCTAGGAGAATTTTAAAATCTTCTTTTTCTAAATCTTGAATACTTCCTAATACATTGATGCCTTTGTCTTCAAAAAAAGAATTTAATTTAGAAAAGCTATCAATAACAATCGTTTTAGCATCTACTATGGTAGGAATACCTATAGCAATAACGGGTATATTTAAAGTTTTTTTGCTTACTTCACCACGATTATTATTTACTCCACTGCCAGGATGTATACCGGTATCTGTTATTTGGATAGTTTTGTTTACTCGATCAAGAGTTGATGCTGCTAAAGCATCGATTATTATTAAACACTTGGCCTCACTTACTTTAGCTAGGCTTTTAAGCATTTTAATAGTTTCTATACCTGTAGTCCCAGTTACACTAGGTTTAAAAGAGCAGACGTTTTGATAGCCTTTTTCTACATCTCCTATATTGAATAAATATTTTGTTACTAAAATATTATCTATAGTTAAAGGCCCTAAAGAATCAGGAGTTATTTTATCATTACCTAATCCTATAACGAGAACAGAATCTTTTTCCTTTAGATTTAATGGTTTAATAAATCTTTTTAACTCTCTTATAAAAATATTTTCTACTTTTTGGAAATTGTCCTTATCAGTAACATCTGTAAAATTAATTGTTACGTAGTTTTTCTTGCCATTATTAGAAGATGATCTAATTACTGAAATAGAATCTTCATTATACTTTTTAGTCACTAAGGCTTGAAAGTCTTTTTTATCAATAATTAAATCTGTTCTAAGGGAATATTTATCTAAATCGATAGTATGCATAATATCACCTATAATTAATATTTTCAATTTGATAAAAATTATTTGCTTTTTTTAGATTTTTTTGATAAAATTAACTTGTTTACAAAAGTGAGGTGAAAAAATGCCAAATATTAAAAGTGCTAAAAAGCGTATGCGTTCAAATGCTAAAAAAGCTGATGTTAATACTTTGATAAATTCTAGCATGAGAACAGCAATTAAAAAAGTTGAAAAAGAAGTTAAAGCCGGAAACAAAGAAGCTGCTAGTAACAATTTAAATATAGCAATTCAAAGAATTGATAAAGCTATGTCAAGTGGCTTGGTTCATAAAAATAAAGCTGCTCGTTTAAAATCAAGATTAACTAAAATGAAAAATTCTATGGAATAACCAATTTTGAAGAATTGGTTTTTTTATTTCTTTTATTTTATAAGGATTATGATATTGTAATTATTAGAGTATATAATGTAGTTATTTGTTACTTTACATATAGTAAAAAATGTTATAAAATTTATGTATATTAGGAGGAATTATGAAAAAGATATTCACATTGGCAGTACTTATGATTTTACTTGGTCTTACAATAAATTACCGTGAACCAATATTAAAGATGATTGATTCTTATTTTTATCCCAATAACGTAATTTCTCTTGATGGAGTAAATGAATATTATCGAGATTATGATTTTAATTTTGTTAAGCAGACAAGTGATTTTTCACCTAAAAACGAGCAGGATTTGCTAGATATTTATTATACATTTATTAATGCTGGTAAGAAAGAATTTACTTTCTATTGTCCGCAAGAGTATAAGGAATGTCTTAATGATGTTAAAGATTTAGCTAATAATCAAGATACTTTATCAGATTTAAATAATTTTGTACATCCTTTTAATAGTTTTAATAATATTGAAACTAAATTTGATTCAATGGGAAGAGTTACTATTAATGTAAATACTAATTATACAGATGAGCAAATTAACCAAATCAATGAAAAAATTGATTCGCTAAGCTCCACTCTTATTAATGATTCATTGGGAATTATTGATAATATAAGAATTATCCATGACTATATAATTAATAATACAAAATATGATTCTAATAGAAGTGATAATAATATTTTGACTTATGAATCTAATATTGCTTATGGTCCTTTATTACAAGGTTTTGGTATTTGTGGTGGTTATACAGATGCTATGCAATTGTTTTTAGAAAAGTTAAATGTTAAAAACTTTAGAGTATCAAGTGAAAATCATATATGGAATGCTGTTTATTTAGATGGAAATTGGTATAATTTAGATTTAACTTGGGATGATCCTGTTATTACTAATTTAGAGGCTGATGTACTTGAACATAACTTTTTTATGATAGATACAAAGAAACTTCTGGAAATAGAAAAAGAAGAACATAGTTTTAATCAAGAAATTTATAGTGAATTAGCAATGTAAGAAAATAAATAAGATTATTAAAGTGTTGTAGATAAAAGATATGCAATTCCTTTTAGTAATTAAAAAAACCCATTTTAAAAATGAGGGATATAATAATAATTTATTGTGAGGTATTTATATTGATCATAATTAATTACTTATAAATAGAATATTTGACTTTTTAATCAATATTCTTTTTCTTTTATAAAAGTTATTACTTCAGAAATGGTTTTAGAAAAATCAGTAAAGTCAACATTAAACCAATTAGTGGCAAATTGATTATTAAAAAACGTATATTGTCTTTTGGCATAATGTCTAGAATTTGTTTTTATCTCTTTTTTTACTTCATCTATAGACTTTTCATTAGAAAAATACTTTGTAAATTCCTTATATCCAATTGCAGTATTTAATACTCTTGATGAATCATAATACTTTTTTAATTGTTCTACTTCTTCTATTAGACCTGTTTTAAACATCTCATCTACCCTTTTATTTATTCTTTCATATAAATAATCTCTATCTGTTGTAAGTCCAATTACAATGTGAGGATATAAAGCCTTATCCTTGTTATTGGAAAATATAGCATCATTTTCTAATTTATTAAGAAGTCTTACTAATCTTTGACGATTATTTTGATGAGGAAGAATAATTTCTTTTTGATAACTTTTAATTTTAGAAATAATCTCTTCATTTGATAAATCTTCATAATTATTGCAAGTGTTTTCTACTGAGAAATTATAATCATATAAGGCCGCTTTTATATAAAGACCTGTTCCCCCGACTATGATAATTCTTTTATTTTTTTTAGCCAATTCATTTATTAAATTGCGGACATCTTTTTGATAATTATAAACGGAATAATATTGGGATGGTTCACAAATATTAATTAAGTGATGAGGTACTTTTTGTTGTTGTTCTACTGTTGGCTTAGCACTACCTATATTTAAACCTTTATAAACGCTAACGGAATCACCATTAATTATTTCAGCATTTAATTCTTTAGCTAAGGCGATACTTAACTTTGTCTTTCCAACACCTGTTGGTCCTACTATTACAATAATATCTGGCATATAATCACCTACTTAGCATATATTAATCAATACTTCTTTTGAATAATTTTTCTAAATCATATTTAGTATAAGTTATAATAGTTGGTCTACCATGAGGACATGTAAAAGGATTTTCACATTTACGAAGTTCATTTAGTAACCATAACTGATCATCATAAGAAATATAATCATTGGCTTTAATAGACATTCTACAAGCCATAGTTGATGCCATACGCCAAACAAATTCATCAAAATTAAAGCCTTCTTTGGAAATAATAATATCAATAACCTTGCGAATACATTCTTCAGCTATATCTTCTTTTATCCAATTAGGATGAGATCTTATAATAATAGTATTTATTCCAAACTCTTCAGCCTTGAATCCATACTCTTCTAGAAGAGAAAAATGTTCTTTAATTATCAAAAATTCATTAGCTGGCAATTCTATTTTTATAGGTACCAATAAATCAATAATAACAATTTTTTCTTTTAAAGAACGTAAAACTTTTTCATAATTAATTCTTTCTGCTGCGGCATGTTGATCAATTATATACATTCCGTCATCGTTTTCAGCAATGATGTAAGTTAGATAAACAATTCCTTTAGGTAACATTTCTTTAATTCGAAATTCTGATTGTGATGGTACTATTTCTTCATCTGTTGAGGTATTTTCTATAGATATAGATGTTTCATATGAAGTAGGTTCCTCATTAATTGAAAAATCTAGCATAACTTCTTCATATTTAGGTTTTTCATAAGAAGATTCTTTTTCTGTATAAGCAATTTGATTTTTTACTTCATTTATTGATGAAGTATCTCTAACTGTCGCATTAGGAATAAGCATTAATGATTTTAATTTGTTTGTTATAATTTTAGAAATTATTTCTTTTAAAGTCTCCATTTTAGAGAATTTAATATCCATTTTAGTTGGATGAATATTAATATCTACTAAGATAGGGTCAACATCAATATTTAAGACAATTATAGGAAATTTATCTTTAGGTATATATGTATGATAACAGTCTACTATTATTTTATTTAATTCGTTATTTCTAATAACACGCCCATTTACTAAAGTCGTTATGGAATTGCGATTACTCTTAGTTATTTCAGGGTAAGAAATATAGCCACTTATATAATAATCATCATTTTCACCGGTAATCGGAGCCATCTTTTTAGTAACATCTACTCCATATATTTCATAAATGACTTTTAATAAATCACCATTTCCATCAGTACTTAATAAAACTTTTCCATTATTTTCTAAAGTAAATTTTATATTGGGATAAGAAAGGGCCATTTTATTTACATAGTCTACGATGTTTGATAATTCTATATACAAATTTTTTAAATACTTTAAGCGAACAGGAGTATTATAAAAAAGATCTCTTACTATAATTGTTGTTCCTTTTTGTAAATCACTACGTTCTATTTTCATATCCTTACCACCAGATAAAGTAATTAAAGTACCAGTAGTACCATCTGATGTTTTTAATATTACATTAGAAACTGATGCTATTGAGGGCAATGCCTCTCCTCTGAATCCTAAGGAAGATATGTAAAACAAATCATCAAGATTTTTTAATTTAGATGTAGCATGACGTAGAAAAGCCATGGAGGCATCTTCTTCATCCATCCCGATACCATTGTCGGTTACTTCTATTTCTTTGACACCCGAATCAATTAATTTAATCGTAATTTCATCACTTTGTGCATCGATAGAATTTTCAACCAGTTCTTTTACGACGTTCATCGTTTTTTCAACTACTTCTCCAGCAGCTATTTTATTGGCTAAATCTTCATCCATTACTTTTATTTTACTCATAGTCTCACCTTTTAAAAACTAGACCCTTCAGGGAAAATTTTTTGCATAGCTGCTCTATTAGGACAATTTAAAGTTACCCGATAAACAATATAGTCATTAGTACTTGTAGAACCTTTTTTCATTTTATATTCAACCTTACCACTACAATCTGTTTTGCTATTAGGATCCGTTGGATTAGTCATATATTCTTCTTCTACTAATTCACTAAGTGTTACAGAACCAGTTTGATTATTTTCTAAAGTAATGTCAAGACTATTATCCATTATATAAATTTCACATCCGTTACTAGCCGCTGTAAAAATACTATCATATGCCTCTGTACTTGCTTTTTGACGATAATTAGATACAGCTCCAATAGCCACTCCTGATAAAATACCTATTAAAGCAATTACCGCTAATAACTCAGCTAAAGAAAATCCTCTATTATTCATTTTTACTGCCTCCAATAATATAATTATACTATAATTCTTTTAAATAGTTAAACAAATTATTCGCAACATCCATTGAAACAACTTCAGCCAATTCTTCTACAGATGCTTCCTTCATTTTCTTTAAGGAGCCAAATTTTTTTAGTAATTCTTTTCTTCTTACTGTACCAATTCCAGGTACTAAATCTAATACACTAGCTAAAGCTCCTTTAGATTTAATATTGCGATGATAACTAATAGCGTAACGATGTACTTCTTCTTGAATACGCGTTAAAAAAAGAAATAAATTACTATCTTTGCTAACTTCCAATTTTTCAAAATTCTCATTAATAATGTAATTAGTACGATGATTTTTATCTTTCGCTAAACCAATTATAGGAATGTTTAAATGCAAAGATGAGATGATTTCTTTAGCTACTGCGACTTGAAGTTCTCCGCCATCCATAACAATTAAATCAGGTTTTGGTAAATTCTCCATTAAAACTTTATAATATCTACGGTATAATACTTCTTTCATAGCACTTAAATCATCTTTAACCTCACTACTAATTTTATATTTTCGATATTCATCTTTTAGAGGTAAAAAGTTTTCAAAAACCACCATTCCTCCAACATAAAAAGTTCCAAAAAGATGTGAGTTATCAAACGATTCCATACGAGATACTTTTTCTACTTTTAAAAGATGTTTTAATTCATCTAAGGCCTCATTACGAATTTTTTCATCTTTTTTTAGAGTCTCTTCTTGTAAATCAATTTGCTCTTTAGCATTTTCTTTAGCTAAATCCATTAATTTTTTTAATTTACCACGAATAGGTTTAATAACTTTAACATTAAAGTACTCAGAAATTAACTTTTCATCTAATTCAATAGGTATATATAATTCTTTAGGTAAAATACCTTTTTCATAAAATTTAATTAAATATTCAATAACTTCTTCTTGTTCTTCTTCAATTGTTTGAATAATTTCATTGTGCCTACCAAATAAGCGACCTTCACGAATAAAGAAAATTTCTATAGATAGATAATTCTTATCATAGTAATAATTAACTAAGTCAAAATTGTAGTTATTATTTAAATCAATTTTTTGTTTTCTTAAAGTTGTATTAATGTCTTCAAGCATATATTTTAATTCATTAGCTCTTTCATAATTCAAGGTTTCACTAGCTTTATACATTTCACTTTCTAATTTCTTAGTAACTATACTAGCATCACCTTTCAAAAAGGCAATTATTTCTTTTTTCATGTCATCAATAGTACTTTTAGGAATCTTTTTAGTACAATAGCCAAGACATTCATTGATGTGATAGTAAAGACAAGGTTCTTTTTTTAGATGATCACATTTACGTAAAGGATATAGCCTATTAATCATATTAACGGTTTTTCGTGCTGCGGTAGCATTAGGATAAGGTCCATAAAGATGATTTTTATTTTTTTTACGTTTTACATTACGAACAATTTTTAAGGAAGGATATGTTTCATTAGTTAACTCAATATAAGGATAACTTTTATCATCTTTAAGTAAAATATTATACTTAGGATTATATTTTTTTATTAGGGTAATTTCAAGTATTAAAGATTCTAATTCAGAGGATGTAACAATATACTCGAAGTCATCAATATCTTCAACTAATAGCCTTGTTTTTCCTGTTACCGTTTTTGTAAAATAACTTTTTAACCTATTTTTTAAATTTTTAGCTTTACCAACATATATAATAACTCCATCTTTATTTTTCATTTGATAACTACCCGGTTTTGTAGGTACTAAGGCTAATTTTTCTTTAAAATCTTTCACAAAAAACATCCTCTCATAAATAAAGTTAAGTATTCTTTACCAACTTTGTAATTTTTTAAATTTAATTCTTTTTCTATTACCACATACACTAGAATTTGACTACTTCGATAAAAAGTTTTTTTCTATTCAATAAATATTTATAAATAGAGCGACTACTACATCTATTAATAAGTTTTTGTTCAGCAGTTAAAAAGGTCTAAATTTATAAGTCTTATTAATTAACATCTATAGTCTTTTTATGTTTAATATGATTAGAAATATAAATTAATGTTAATTTAAGAAAAAATACCTTTATTGGTATTTTTCCATAGTCTTCATCATTTGATTAATTTGCTTTTCATTAGGTTTCCTACCCATTTGAGTCATTAATGCTTTAATCATATCGCGACTTATAGGAGGATTGTTTTTAAAATATTTTTTCATATAATGTCTGGCTACAAAAAAGCCCACTATTAATCCTATAATAAAACCAAATAATACTCTTAATATATCCCATACCATGTAAATCATCTCCCTAGATATATTTTACAAAAATTATAGAAATTAAACAAGTGTTTTTTCTCTTTCTAAATAATCATTTAAGAAGAAAAAATCTTGATAGTGAAATTCACAGATAAAAAAGTTGTTAGAGTAGTCTTTAATGACATTAAAAAAATAAGAAAAATCTTGATCAAGTTCTAACTTCATGTAACTGCCTTTTATAGTTAGTTTGCTGACTTCATCTTTGTAAAGATTATTGTAAATGTGTGTTTCTTTTCTTTTTACATAAGGTATTTCTCGGTGTAATTTGATAAAGATATCTCTATCTATTTTAGCTTTTTCTATTGGTATAGTTAATTGACGAAAAAGATTATAGCCATACTCTACTTCTTCTTTTTCTAAATAATAAATTTGTCTTAGAATATTATATAAAACACGGCTGTTATCTTTATAAAGACTAATAAATTCATTTTTTATATTAAAAATAAAATAGACTTTCATATTATCACCATTACTATCGTATCAAATATAAAAGTCTATAAAAGTCTATTCTTGTCGAATTATTTTAATAAATTTTCTATTTTTTCTTCTAGGGAATCAATGTCAAAACCAAATTTCTTATAAACATCGTCTTTTTTACCACTAACACCAAATGTATCTAAGGTAATTAAATATTTATCATTAAAGATTAGTTTGGACCAGCAGTATGAAGAGCCAGCCTCTATCGCTATTTTTCTTATTTCAACTGGTAACACTTCTTCAATGTATTCAGGGCTTTGATGTAGAAAACGCTCTAAATTTGGCATTGAAACTACACGTAACTCATAACCTTTTGTTTTTAGACGATAAGCTACTTGTAAAGCTTTATGGACTTCTTCTCCAGTAGATATTAATATACCATTAGCTTTTTTCTCTGGATCATAGAGAATGTAACCACCACGTTGTACTTCATTAGCTTTAGTTAATTCTAAAATAGGTAATTTGTTACGTGATAAAGCTATTACTGATGGTCCATTGTTTTTTTCAAAGATAGCACGATAAGAGCCTATTACTTCGTTAGCATCAGCGGGACGAAAAACATCCATGTTTGGAATACTTCTAAGACTAAGAAGTTGTTCTACTGGTTGATGTGTAGGGCCATCTTCTCCAACACTTATAGAATCATGAGTAAAAATATAAATAGGTGCTAAATTCATTAGAGCTGACATTCTAAGGGCAGGACGTAAATAATCACTAAAACTCAAGAAAGTTGACGCAAATGGTCTAAAGCCACATAAAGCTAGGCCATTTGAAATTGCTCCCATAGTATGCTCACGAACACCATATAAAATATTTTTTCCTAAATAATCAGTACTTGAGAAAATTCCTTTTTCTTCCATAAAAGTCTTGTTTGAGCTAGCTAAATCAGCACTGCCTCCAATAATATAAGGTAGATTTAAAACAGGAGAATTTAAAATTTTACTGGATGTATCTCGAGGAGATTCCTTACCTTCTTCTGGTGGATTATAAATTAATTCTTTGATATCAATTTTTTTATCTGGATTCATAAAGTATGATAACTCTTCTTGTTCTTGTTCAGTTAATTCTTTTAAATTATTGGCAAAATTTTCACTTAAATTTTTACATCTTTCTTTTATAAAAAATTGGAAATCATCACAAGCATTTTGCGATATCATAAAAGGAATGTTACGAATATTTAGTTTTTCTTTAATATTGGAAATATCTTCTTTTGATAATGGACTTCCATGTACTTTGTTAGTGCCTTCTAATGCGGAGTATTTGCCAATCGTTGTTTTTATTTCAATTAATGTTGGCTTGTCAATGCTAGTTTTGGCCTCTTCAATTGCTTTACTAATAAGCTCAAAACTGTCTCCTTCTTCGACGGTTATAACATTCCATCCTTGTGAAACGAAACGCATAGCAATATTTTCTGTAAAGGTATCATTTGTTTTGCCATCTAATGTTATAGAATTTGAATCATATAAGGCAATTAATTTATTTAATTTAAGCGTTCCTGCAAGAGATGCTGCCTCATAACTTATTCCCTCCATTAAATCTCCATCGCTACATAAAACATAAGTATTAAAATCAATAATACTTTTTTTACCTTTATTATAGCGCATACGAAGGTTAGATTCAGCCATTGCCATACCAACTGCCATAGCGAATCCTTG
>CANQEF010000010.1 GCA_947594675.1 uncultured Bacilli bacterium | reverse complement strand
AATAAAAAAACATTTAAAACCATTACAATATATAGTTTTAAATGTCCATTATTTAATTTTTCATGATTCTATCCTGGAAAAAAGTTAATTAATATTGTAAAAATCGTAAAAAATCGATATAATTAAGTTTAGAATAGGAATAATTACCGGGGTGATTTTCAGTGATAGTTAGACTCATCAAAAAAAGTAAAATTTATAACTTTGAATTACCAACTAAAATTGCTGGAAATTACTGGATAACTGACAATGATTATTTAGGCAATTCTAGAAATTTAATCAATGTAGAAGAAGAAAATGGCGAATGGAAAATAAAAAGTGATTTTGAAACAAAAATTATGTCCGGAGACAAAGAAATAGAATCTGCTATTCTAAAGGATTATAGTCTTTATTTCCTAAAAATAAACACTGACAATGAATACGTTATTCTTTATTGCTCGCCAACAACTGATAAAAACAATTTAAAATTGCATTTAAAACAAGACTCTGAAATCCTAATTGGCAACAATTCACATGCTAATATTTCATATAATTATCCACTAGTATCTAAACAACATGCCCGTTTAATTTATAGTAAAGGTAAATGGATAATTCAAGATTTAAACAGTAAATATGGTACATATGTAAATAACTCTTCAATTAATGCAACTGAATTAGACTATGGTGACATTATTTTTATAATGGGACTTAGAATCATTGTAATGAAAGACTCGATAGTAATAAATAATATAGGTAATTTAATAAGCTTTGATAGTAATTTTTTTGATGTATTACCACCAATAATTCAAAAGCAAGTAGTCTTTGATAATCCCGATGAAGAAGGAATAGAATTTTTTAGCGAAGAAAACTACTTTTATAAATCACCTCGTTTTAAAACTAGAATTGAAGATGTTAATATAACAATAGATCCGCCACCAGGAAAAGAACAAGAAGACAAAACTCCCTTAATTTATACAATAGGACCTATGCTCACAATGGCCATGATGTCTATGATGATGGGCTACAATGCTTTATCAGGCGTACTAGATGGTTCAACTGACCTATCAACAGCTCTTCCTTCTTTAATAATGTCGACTGCTATGATAATGACAATGTTACTATGGCCAACACTTCAAAGAAAATATCAAAAAAAACAACGTAAAGAAAAAGAAAAATTAAGACAATCAAAATATATGGAATACGTAGAATCTAAACGTCAAAAAATTCAATCTGAAATGAAAATTCAACGTCAGATTCTTATTGATAACTATCTACCTTTGTCTTCTATAAAAGAAATTATATATAATCACAAAAGAAATTTATGGGAAAGAGAAATAGAGCAAGATGACTTTCTAGATTTACGTCTAGGAGTAGGCTCAACTGAATTACAAGGAAAAATATCTTTCCCCGAAGAACATTTTTCTTTAGAAGACGATAATCTTCTTCAAGAAGTATATGAATTAGGAGCAGAATCTCGTACTTTAGAAAATGTCCCAATATCTATTTCTTTTATCAAAAATAACATTTCTGCAATAATAGGCACCGCTAAAGATAAAAATAATTTTATCCAAGGATTAATTCTTCAAATGCTAGCTTTTCATAGTTATGAAGATTTAAAAATAGTTGTTTTAACTACAGAACAAAAATCACAAAATTGGGAATTTTTAAAAATAGCTCCTCATTGTTGGAGTAATGACAAGCAAACACGCTATTATGCAACTAATTTAGATGAGGCAAAAGAAATATCCCTTATATTAGAACAAGAATTTCAATCTAGAAAATATAAAGATGTCAATGGAAACATGGAAATTAGTTCTATCGATTATCATCGCTTAAAACCATATTACGTTATTTTTACGGATGACTATAAAAATTTAAGAGACATTGATATATTAAAAGATGTATGTGAAATGGAAATAAATTATGGTTTTAGCTTAATAGTACTAAGTCCACGCCTAATAAACATACCAAATGAATGTAAGACATTTATTAGTATAGGTGATACAATATCAGGAGTTTTTCAAAATGAATTAGTATCCAATAAACAAAAAGAATTTACAGCAGATTATGATCCAACTTTAAATATTTATGAGTGTTGCAAAATACTAGCTAACATTCCAATAGATATAGCCAAAGAAAACAGGACTTTACCACAAGGTTTATCTTTCTTAGAAATGTATAATGTTGGTATGGTAGAGCAACTAAATATTTTAAATCGCTGGAAACAAAACGACCCAACAAAGTCTTTACAAGCACCAATTGGAGTTGATAAAAATAGAGAATTATTTAAACTCGATTTACACGAAAAAGCCCACGGACCTCATGGCCTAATAGCAGGAATGACCGGTTCAGGTAAATCAGAATTTATAATTACTTACGTTTTATCAATGGCCTTAAATTATCACCCTTATGAAGTCTCTTTTGTACTAATAGATTATAAAGGTGGTGGCTTAGCTGGTGTCTTTCAAAATAAAGAAACTGGTATGAAATTACCTCATTTAGCTGGAACCATAACTAACCTTGACACTGTAGAAATGAATAGATCATTAGCCTCTATTCAAAGTGAATTAAGAAAACGTCAAAGAATGTTTAATGAGGCAAGAGATAAATTAGATGAAAGTACAATTGATATTTACAAATATCAAAGTCTATTTCGAAAAGGTCTAGTAGATAAACCAATTTCTCATTTATTTATAATTTCTGATGAGTTTGCAGAATTAAAAGATCAAAGACCAGAATTTATGGAACAATTAATTTCAACTGCTCGTATCGGACGTTCCCTAGGTGTTCATCTTATTTTAGCAACACAAAAGCCAAGTGGAGTAGTAAATGATCAAATTTGGTCTAACTCAAAGTTTAGAGTATGCTTAAAAGTCCAAGATAAATCAGATAGTATGGACATGATTAAAGTTCCAGATGCTGCTTCTTTAAAAAATCCTGGTCGTTTCTATCTCCAGGTAGGATATAATGAATTATTTGCTTTAGGACAGGCAGCCTGGGCAGGAGCTCAATATTATCCAACAGAAAAAAGAAAGAAAAAAATTGATCAGTCAATTAATATTGTTGACAATGTAGGAAATTACATTAAATCGCTTGATACTAAAAATAATGAAGTGGTTATTCAGTCAAAAGGTGAAGAAATAACTAACATAATAAAATACATAACAGATGAGGCTAAAAAGCAGCAAATCAATATTCCTCAATTATGGCTAGAACGTATTCCAAATTATATTTATGTTGATAATATAAAAGAAAAATATTCATATAAATCTACAAAGAACGTAATAGCCCCAGTAATTGGAGAATATGATGACCCAGATAATCAAAAGCAAAATATTCTAACTTTGCCTTTATCTCGAGATGGAAATACTATAATTTTTGGATCAGCGGGTAGTGGCAAAGAATTAATGCTTACTAGTATTATCTATTCAACGATAATTGCTCACGATCCCAAAGAAGTAAATTTTTATATTTTAGATTTTGGTGCCGAAACATTAACAATGTTTAAAAATGCCCCTCATGTTGGAGAAGTTATTTTATCAACTGAATCTGAAAAAATAAATAATTTATTTAAGATGCTCCAAAACTTAATAGATGAAAGGAAAAAGCTTTTAGCTGATTACAATGGTTCTTATGACTTTTACATAAATCATGGAGGTAAACAAATACCTATTATAATCGTTGTAATTAATAATATTGAAGCATTCCTAGAAACTTATAATGATTATGAAGAATCAATAAGTCAACTTACTAGAGAATGCTTAAAATATGGAGTAATCTTCATCCTAAGTACAAACGGACCAAATACTGTAAGATATCGTATTCGTCAAAATTTCAAACAAAATCTTGTTTTACAATTTAATGATGCATCCGATTATAGTTCTGTTTTACCTAATGTTAGAAAAAAAGAGCCATCTAAAGTATATGGCCGTGGCTTGATATCCCTTGACAACATTTATGAATTCCAAACAGCTTATCCATATCATGAAGAAAAAATGATTGATTATATTAAAGTAATTTGTAATAAACTAAACGCAATATGTGACTATAGAGCTAAAAGAATACCAATCTTGCCAGAAATTGTAAATTTTGATTCAGTACAAGAAGTATTAGGTAACTTATCAACTATCCCAGTAGGAATAACAAAAGAATCTCTACAAATCGCAACAATTAATTTGAACGATAAATTTATGTATACCATTACAGGAGATGATATTTCGCAAGAACCGGCTTTTTTCACATCTTTAGCGAGTGCTATTACTAAAGTCAATAATACCCAATGTATTATAATGGATTCTAATAATGTGATTCAAAATATTTCTTCTGAGAGTATTACTTATTCTAATGATACTTGCTATAACTCCCTTGATAAATTAAATTCTTTCTATGAACAAAATGCATCTAAAACAAACGAAGTTGTTGTCTGTATGATTATAGGAGTAACATCCCTTTTATCAAAATTAAGTAGTATAGAAAAAAGTAAATTTACCACTTTAATAGAGACATCTAAAAAACTAAATAATATAAAATTTATAATTATAGATACTATTGATAATATTAAAAGTATCTCTTATGAGTCTTGGTTCAAATCTAATGCTGATTTATCAGAAGGCATTTGGATAGGCAATGGTATAAGCAATCAATTTACTCTAAAAGTAACCACATCAGCTCGCTTACTAAGAGCAGAATTAGACTCCAACTTTGGTTATATCATAATTAAAGGAAAAGCTTATGTCATAAAACTTCTTTCACAATAGCCTTATTATAATTTCTTTGTAATAAGTCTATTTCAAAAGATTTGAAATCTGCTATATAATTTTAATAAATAAAAGAGATGGTGATTTATATGAACAAAAATAAAATACTAATAGAATTGGAAATTCCTCTAATTGAAAAGTCATATGATTTGTTTATTCCCATAAATAAAAAAGTGGGGACAATAAAGCACTTAATAGAAGATGCCTTAGTAGAAATAACCGACAATGCCTATATTCTAAGAGATGATACTAATTTTTATAGTAAAGAAACCGGAGAAATATATGATGTTAATAAGAGTATTAGAGAAACCAATTTACAAAATGGTTCCAGAATCATTCTAATCTAGGAGGTTTTATGCAAGAGTATGATAAATATGTTCAAGCAATTAATAAAATATATGAATATCTAAATATAATGAAAAGTAAATGGAATAATCCTGATAATCACAGTTACATAGAAAACATTGAAGAATACAAACCTATCGTTATAAAATGCTCCGCTTATTTTAAAAACTCATCCCCTGAAACGGAGGTAATCGATAATGATTGATCAATTAAAATATGAAGAAGTACAAAACATTTCCAATGGATTAAAAAAAGAAATTAGTATAATACAAGAATTAATAAAAAATAAAAATATTCAAGAATTAGTTGATTTTCTTGCTACCGTAGAAGGTTATTCCAAATATTTAGATACAACCATTGAAATTAATAAAGATGCTGATAAAGCCCTAGAAGAATTAACTAATAAAATAAAAAAGCCTACCTAAAAGTAAGCTTTTTTTCTTAATTTTAATTTTCACTGAAAATTCTTTTCATATCTCATAATCCTTACCGTTGGAAAATAATAATTCAAAATACTTATGTAATTGCAATTATTTTTAGCTAACTCATTAGCTCCAAATATACTAAGTCCTAAAAAATTACCCCATCCCCTAGTTATTGTCTTTAATCCTTTACTAGTAAAAAGAAAAGTAACATCTAAAGACTTTAAATTCAATTTATCTACTAATTCTTCGCCCGTAAATACCTTGTTATTTATTTTTACTCTTTTTATAAATTTTTTATTTTCCATTTCCAAGATATCAAATCTAACATTGCTCTTAAGATCAACTCCCAGCAAACTAGATAATTCCTCATATTTAAATTCCTTGCTTTCGATATAATAAGGAGCCGATAGATCCCATAAACTATTGACTTTTTTTAAATAAGGATAATTTTGACTACTACAAGTAACTCCATCATTACAATAATGTATAAATGGCAATATGTAATTTTTATTATACATTAAAAACCTAAATTCTGTTTCCTTAATAGCCTCCTGTAAAAAATTATAAATCTTATTATATTCCTTATCCCATATTAATCTATAATTATCAATAGAAGAAAAACTAACAAAATAACTATTAGCCTCAATAAAATGCTTTTCCTCCATCATTTTATAAGCATAAGTTCTAAACAATACCGCTAAAGTCTTAAAAACCTCTTTTTCAATCTTTAAAAAATAAAAACTGCCTAATACTCCAAGTAAATATTCTTTTAAACTAAGCTCTATAAAAGAATTATCACCCAGTTTAAGAGTAACTAAATATTCATTATCAGAATAATTTCTATTAGCGCTAATATCAATAATATTTTCCTTATCACTAATATCTAAAGTTCTAACTATAATGCCATCTACAATTAAAAAAACTTTATTTCCTTTAAAATTGATATTATTATTTCGTATAAAATTTTTTGTTCTTCTACTTAAGTCTTCATTACTAGCCGTTCTGCCCAATTCCTTGGAAAACTCTTCCCTCATATCTAGGTATAAATATAAAATATCTTCTTTTCCATTATTTCTTATTTCATATCGATAAAACATCTACATCACCTAATAATAGTATTAGATAAATAATGTTTTTCTATACAAAAAAGAATTAAAATTCAAAATATTTTAATTCCCTTTTCTCACTACAATCAAGACCCGTAACATAACTTTTATTGGTAAACAATGTCTTTAAATCTATTTCTTTTCCCTCAA
Source organism: uncultured Bacilli bacterium (assembly GCA_947594675.1). Next base: position 10,456 of record CANQEF010000010.1, on the reverse strand, counting down.
TATAATCAAAACTTGCACAAACCAATACCTTCGCCTGCTTTAAAGCCTTCAAATATAAATCAATAAAAGATTCAGTACTAGTCATATTATAAATTGCTGGATTTCTCCATTCTTTATGATTACTATTTAAAAAATTATGTCTATCCTCTAAAGGATAATGATAACTAACTGCCTCAAAACGATAAGTTTTTCTACTAGTAAAAGTATCTATAAATTTATAAATATTTTTCTTAATACCAAACCTATCTTTCCTAAATACTACTAAAGCAGTACGCATCTGTTTTAATGATTTATAATAAATTTTACTCATATCATCAATCTTATAAGTCTTTTTAAAAACATAATCAATAGTATTATTAAGCTTATTTGAAAACTTTTCTAAAGAAAAACAAAACTTGCCTAAAGGAAAAGTATAAGGATTAGTTTTATCTCTTCTTCTAACCATATCATTATCTAAAAAAGCCTCCATAAAACCATGTATGTTATTATACTTATAAGTACTAGGTTTATCTTTATCAAATTGTCCCGTCTTATAAACAACATATGGATGAACAGTTGAATCTAACATATAATGACAAATAAAACCTACCAAGAAAGAACAAACATCACTATCAGATTTTAAGTTATTATCCTTAATACATTGTATTAAGTTTAGAAAAAATTCTTGTGTTTTATGTGTATGAAAATAGTTATCAAATTTTCTTATCTTTTTCCCAGGAAAAATTGAAAATAAATTATAAAACATTAATGAATCTGTACTTTGTCCAAACATCTTAATTCTATCCAAATTCAAGTTTTCTTTTATTTCCCAAGGTAATATTTCATAAACATCTTTAGCAAAATAAGCATGTGTAATCGTTGCTGGCATAATAATCCCCCATTTCATAACTATTAACATTATACACCAAATTCACTAAATTTTCATATTTTTTATTCAATTATTATGATATAATCTAATATAGGTGAGAATATGATAGAAAAAAACTTCAAGAATCTCGATGAACAAATAGCAATTTTTAGGCAAAAAGGCATGACTATCAACGATGAAAAATACGTAAAAGGCGTTCTTCTTCGAGAAAATTATTTCTTTTTAAATGGTTATAGACATCTTTTTATGAAATCTAAAGAAGATAAAACTTTTAAAGAAGGTACAACTTTTGAAGAAATGTATAGTCTTTTTCTATTTGATCGCTCATTTAGAAATATTCTTTTTAAGTATTTGCTTGTCATCGAAAATAATCTAAAATCTATAACATCTTATCAACTGTCTAAAAAATATGGTTATAAAGAAAGTGATTATTTAAAAGCGAAAAATTTTACTAGAAAACCTGAAAAACAAGCACAGCTAAATGATCTACTAAAAAAAATGAAACGGCAGATAAGAGTAAATGGTTCGCAGCACTCAGCTACTTTACACTATGTATCAAACTATGGGTATATTCCTCTTTGGATCTTAGTAAAAGTTTTATCATTTGGAATTGTAAGTGAAATGTACTCTATACTAAAAAAAGAAGACCAAGAAGAGATAGCCGATATCTATGGATTAGAACCAAGTATTTTAATTACCTATCTACCAATTCTTGCTAACTACAGAAATTTATGCGCTCATGAAGATATTTTATATGAAAATAAAACTCAAAAATATATAAATGATACTGTTTTTCATAGTTTATTAAAAATACCTAAGGAAAATGATGAATATATTTATGGTAAGAATGATGTTTTTGCTTTAATAATAATTTTAAAGCAAATGCTTATTACAGATGATTTTAAAAATATGTGTATTGAATTAAATAATTGCATTGAAACATTAAACTATAATTTAAAAACAATAAGTATTGAAAAGGTACTAGAAAGAATGGGCTTTCCTCTTAATTGGGAAGATATTAGAAAAATTGAAAGGAGCAAATTAAATGACTAATAAAAAAAGTAGTAAATCAAATTTAAAGTTAATGTTTTTAATAATTTTTTCTTTTGTAATTGGTGGAGTAATGACTTTTGCCTTATTAAAGTGGACTCCTATTATTAATGAAGTACTAGGAAGTAGTAACAATACTATTATAACTAAAAATGAAACGCAAGTGTATGAGAAAACATCTCTAAAAGCAGCAATTGATAAAATATACGATGCCGTTGTAGTTATTCAAGTATATCAAGATGGTGATTTAGCATCAACAGGAAGTGGTTTCATTTATAAGGTTGATAACAAATATGGCTATATTTTAACAAATGAGCATGTAGTTGAAGACAATAAAGAAATCAAAGTAGTTTTAACGACTGATGAAGAAATAGAAGCTGAAAAGCTTGGTGGCGATGAGTACTTAGACTTAGCTGTTCTAAGAATTGATAAAGACAAAGTTAAAATGGTTGCTAACATAGGAAATAGTGAAAAAATGAATCTAGGAGATTCTATATTCACTGTAGGTTCTCCAATGGGCTATAACTATAGAGGCAGTGTAACTTCTGGAGTTTTATCTGGCAAAGATCGTATGGTATCAGTAAGTGTTGGTAATTCATCTGATGATGATTGGGTAATGCGTGTCCTTCAAATAGATGCTTCTATAAATCCTGGTAATAGTGGTGGCCCACTTTTAAATGTTAATGGTGAGGTAATTGGAATTTGTTCAATGAAATTAGTTAATGCTCAAATTGAAGGAATGGGTTTTGCAATCCCAATTGAATATGCCATGAGCCATGTTGATTCATTAGAACAAGGCAAAAAGATTGAATGGCCACTTCTAGGAATATCCATGCTAAATACAACTGATACAATGAACCTATATAGAAATCAAATTATAATAGATAAAGATGTAAATGAAGGAGTAGTTGTTGTTGAATGCCAAAAAAACACCTCTGCTTATGACTCTGATTTAAAACCTGGAGACGTAATTATTAAGCTAAATGATGCTAAAGTAAAAAACATTGCTTATTTAAGATATGAATTATATCAATATCAAGCAGGAGATACTATTGAAATTACTTATATTAGAAATGGAAAAGAACATAAAACAAAGGTGACATTAGGCAAGAATTCCGATTAGTCGGAATTCTTTTATATATTAGGAATTTTCTTTTTACTTATTTTGTTCTTTAAAAATTAGTGTTATAATATATCCACAAAGGAAGCGGTATTATGCTAAAAATATATAAAACAACTCCTGTAGAAAAGAAAATAAAAAAATGTAAAAAAATAACTAGCGATTGCTGGATAGATTTAATAATGCCAACTAAAGATGAGATAGAAAAAGTAATTTCTAAAACTCAAATAGATGAAGATTTAATCTTGAAAATGCTAGATGATGAAGAATTACCTCGTATAGAGCAAAGCCAAAATGCTACTTTAGTTGTAATAGATACACCTTATTTAAAAGAAGAAGATGATCATAAATATAAAACCTATCCCCTAGGAATAATTATAACTAAAAACAATTTTGTGATAACAGTTTCTCCTAAAAAGACCAATATTTTAGATTCTTTTAAACAAGGAAAAATAAAAGATTTTCGGACTGCTAAGAAAACTAGATTCTTAATTCAAATATTACTAAATACAGCTTCCTACTATCTAAAAGCTTTGAAAAAAGTTAATAAAGATATTGAAGAAAAAGAAAAAGTATTAAAAAAATCAACTGAAAATAAAGATTTAATAGATTTATTAGAAATTGAAAAGACATTAGTTTACTTTATAACCTCATTAAAAGCCAATGATTTAGTACTAGAAAAGCTATCTAAAGGAATTATTTTACCTTTATATGATAATGATGCTGATCTTTTAGAAGATGCTATCATTGAAAATAAACAAGCTTTTGAAATGAGTACTATATATAAAGATATATTATCATCAATTACTGATACGTATGCTACAATAGTTTCTAATAATTTAAATAACATCATGAAATTCTTAGCTGGAGCAACAATCGTTCTTTCTATACCTACTATGATATCCTCTTTTTTAGGAATGAATATTCCCTTAGGAGCAATTAGTTCTAATGAAAATTCTTTTTTAATTATAATTTTGACATCTTTTATTATATCAATTGTAATTGCCTTTATTTTAAAAAAGAAAAATATGTTATAATATCCTAGGATAATAGGTGATAATATGATTGAAAAATATAAGAGTATTGATACAGAATATTTTATGTGTATTAAAGATTTACTTGAAAATAATTACGTACTAGAAATGAACAAATACATTCAACATGGAAATACTACTTGTTTAAAACATTGCTTAGATGTATCTTTTAAAAGCTATAAGATTGCTAAAAAGTTAAATTTAAACTACAAATCTGTTGCTAGAGCTGCTCTTTTACATGATTTCTTTCTGTATGACTGGCATACCGCACATAAAGCTAAAAAGTTTTTAAAAAAGCATGGATATACACATCCCAAAAAAGCTCTACATAATGCCACAAAAAATTTTGAATTATCTGAAATGGAAAAAGATATAATTCTTAAACATATGTGGCCTTTAACACTAAGAGATATTCCAAAATATAAAGAATCTTTTTTGGTCTGCTTTATAGATAAATATATTTCTTCTAAGGAAACATTAAGTTATCGTTTTAGAAAAATATTAATAAAAAAATAATACTTGCTTTTATACTATTTATTATATAAAATAAAGGTAATTTTAGGAGGAAAAAAATTATGAAAAAAGAAGAAATATCACTAAAGAATACAAAACAAGAAATTTTAGATGCATTGAATGAGGCATTGTTGAGAGAAAAAAATGCTGCAAAAATGAAATCAAATCCGGTAGAAGAAGAAAAAACAAAAAAAATACAAGAAGCTGTTAATGAGACAAAGAAAAATGTTGAACAAAATATTTTTTCCACAGAATTAGTTAATAAATTTAAAGATTTAGAACTTGCCATAAGTGCTGAAGAAGAAAAATTGAACAACTTATATGGTATTGAAAAAGAGCTTAATAATTTAACACTAGTAATTAATACCGGCAAAGATTATTTAAATGACTTAGAAACTCGCAAGAAAAATGAAACGACTAGAATTGAACAAGAGATAAAAGCTTTAGAAGAAGAATTTGCCAAAAAAACTAATGATTTAACCAAAGAATTTGAATTAAAAAGCGAAAACTTAAAATTAGAACGTAAAAGAGAAACAGAAGAATATGAATACAAAGTAAAAAGAGAAAGAGAACATTCAAATAATGCTTGGGAAGATGAAAAAAAATTACGTGAACAAACATTAAAAGAAATGGAAGATGAAACTAAGAAACTATTAAATGAAGCAAAAGAAAAAGCAAAATACTATGAAGACTTAGAAAAAAAAGTAAACGATATACCTAATATAATTGAGAAAGAATATGAACGTGGAAAAAAAGAAGCAACAATAGAATTAGAAAAAGAAAATAAGTATAGTACAGATATTTTAAAGAAAGATTTTCAAAGTGTTATTGATAGGCAAAATGACAAAATTATATCACTTAAGGAAGAATTAGAAAAAGCTAGTATCCTAAATGGTAATTTACAAGAAAAAATGGACAAAGCTTACGCTGAATTAAAAGAGTTAGCAACAAAAACAGTAGAAGCAAATGGTGGCGTAAAAATTCTTGGCTCAAATAATCAAAATGAAAGTAAGTAATTAAAGTAAAATCTATGTTAAAAGTAATAGGAAAGATTGTAATTACAATCATAGTTGTCTTAGGAATAATACAAGCTTGTAAGAGTCACGATAACACTTGGACTATTGAAGATGGACACTTTAAAACAATATATGATGATTTTGATGAATGTTTTAGAGATAATCTTGGGACAGGAACAACTGATAAATGTTATGATGATAATAGAATATTATATAGACAATAATTTAAATATTTAGAATAAATTTGAATTCCTAAAAAGTTATCAGCAAGTAAGCAATTAAATTATAAAAGCAGCTTAAAATGGTTGCTTTTATATTTAAAAAAACATTTTACTATTAAAATTGATTTTAAAAATGATATAATATAAAAAAACATATATTTTGATATATTAAAAGCTAAACTAAATAATTTAAATGATTGAAGCAACTTTGTTAGGAGGAAAATATGGAGAACGTATCAAAAACAAAAAGAAACAAGATGCTAAATTTCCTAAATGAATTAAAAAAAAGCCATACTGATGATGCATCTTTAGTAGCTTTAAATGAAATTCAAGCAGCACTAACAGAAAAAAAATATGGTTTAGTATTTGAAGAACATAATGAAGAAATAGATGAAATTTTAATGGATTACATCCCTATATTTTCTGAAAATAAAGAAAAAAATTTGCTTTGATAATAATTTACCATATAATTTTTTAATTGAAGGAGATAATTTACAAGCTTTATACCTTTTAGAAAAAACTCATAAACGCAAAGTAGATTGTATTTATATAGATCCACCATACAATACAGGAGCTAAAAACTGGAAATATAATAATGATTATGTTGATAGTAAAGACATATATAGACACAGCAAATGGCTATCAATGATGAGCAAAAGACTAAAAATTGCCAAAAATTTATTAAAAGATGATGGTGTCTTAATATGTGCTATAGATGAAAACGAAATAGCAACATTAAAACTTTTGTTAGAAGATATTTTTGATATTGCCTATCAAGTTGATATAATATCTATAATTCAAAATCCTCGCGGAATTCAAGGAGATAATTTTTCTTATACAAATGAATATGCTTTATTTGTATACAAAAAGCACTATAAAGTCATCTGCAATAAAGAAGTGGAACAAGATAATGTTGAATGGAGCCCATTAAGAAATTGGGGAAGTGAATCATTAAGATCAGATGCTAAAAATTGTTTTTATGGAATAAGAGTAAAAGATGGCAGTATCATAGGATTTGAGGAGTTTTAGAAGATGATAAACATCCCTCAAAAAATGAAATATTAGATGATGGAACTATTGTTGTATATCCAATTGATAATTTAGGAATTGAAAGAAAATGGCGATATGCAAGGCAATCAATTAAATCAATATGGAATATAATAAGAGCCGTTAAAAAAAATGATATTTGGGATATTGAGATAGGAAAACCATATGCACCATATAAAACAGTATGGACTGATAAAAAATATGATGCTAACGAATATGGAACACAATTAATAAATAGTATGGTTCCAAATAATGATTTTGATTTTCCAAAATCTTTATGGAATGTATATGAATGCCTATATGCTACTACAAAAGAAAACCCAAATGCACTTATTCTTGATTTCTTTGCTGGGTCAGGAACAACAGCTCATGCTGTTGAGTTGCTAAATAAATTATGTGGTGGAAATAGAAAATACATTTTAATTACTAACAATGCAATTGGTGAAAAAAAAGATAAAGAATTTCAAAAGATGTTTGGTGATCCAAAAGACTATCCAGAACAGTATCTAAAATATGAGCAGCAATTTGGAGTATGTTCTTCAATAACTTATCCAAGATTATGCGCAGTAGCGAATGGATACACTGCTAAAAAAGATATAAAAGAAGTACTATATGAAAAAAAATTTAACAATCAATTCTTCAATAAATATCCTGAAGAAAAAGAAAAAATTTTATCTATTACAAAAAACAACAAATCAAAATATGATTTAATAAAAAACGTTTATGAAGATAATTCCATTAAAGTAGTAGGAATAAAGAAAAAAAATAATAAAATAGAAGGCATTCATCATAATTTAAAATATTTTGTATGTGAGAAAACTCCTAGAAAGCCCGAAGAATATTTATTAAGCAATATTTTACTATTACACATTAAGGAAATGATTGAATTAGATTATGCCATTGAAATTGATAATAAAAAGTATGTTCTTATTTTAAATAAGAATGATTTCAAAAAATATATATTAAATCCATCTATATATGAAAAAATAGAAAAAATATGGGTTAATCAAAACATAATATTTGATAATAATGAATTAAAATTAATTAATAAAAAAGACATTAAATATATTCCTTATGAATACTTTGGAAAAGAGCTAAAGGAGGTGGGCGAATAATGTTTAAAATAAATTTATATAAATTTCAAGACAAACATGAGAAAAATTTATTAAAAAAATGTGCCGATTATAATGAGATAATTTTAGATGCCCCTACAGGCTCTGGAAAAACAGTTCTTTGTTGCAAATTTATTGATGATTATTTAGATGAAAATCCTGATACCGTTTTCTTATGGTTATGCCCAGGTGCAGGAAGTCTGCAAAGTCAATCTCAAGATGTATTTGACAGAGTAACAAGTGAAATTCCTTCAGGTGATGTATATAGCTTTATATCTGATTCAAATCCAAGAGGAAAAGTCTTTTTCATAAATTGGGATAAAATTAATAGAAATTCAAATACCGTTTTACAAGAAGGTGAACATAACGACTTAATGTCTAAAGTTAAATTTTGCCATGAAAATAGAATACCAATATTTATGATTATTGACGAAGAGCATAAATATAGAGATACAGCCAATGCTTATATTATCAATATTCAACCAATTCATGTTTTAAGAGTTTCTGCTACTCCCGTATCAAATGATTCTTGTGAAGTTGAAAAAATAACTGATAGTGAGGTTATATCTGCTGGCTTAATTGCAAGCGGAATATCTATTAATGAAGGTGTAACTAATGCTATTCAAAATAATGATAATTTAGATAACGATTTATTATTGTTACATTTAGCAGATGAAAAAAGAATAGACGTTCAAAAAGAATATGAAAAATTAGGCTTAAAAATAAGGCCATTAGTACTTATACAATTTCCTAATGGATCCGAAGAATGGATAAAAAGGGTTTCAAATGAATTAACTAATATGGGTTACTCTGAAAATTCTGGTATGACAACGTCTTGGTTTAGTGGTGATCATCCAGATAATGTCGAAGAATTGAAAAAAATAGATGGTCAATATGGCTTTATATTATTTAAACAGGCTATATCTACAGGTTGGGATTGTCCAAGAGCTAAAATACTAGTCAAACTTCGTGAAGGAACATCGGATGCCTTTAAAATTCAAACTATAGGTAGAATACGCAGAATGCCTGAAGGAAAGCATTATAAAAATGAATTATTAGATAATTGCTATGTATATACATTGGATCAAGAATTTGAAGAAGGACTAACAAATAGTATGTCTGATAGTTTTTATCTTTACCCATACAATTTAAAACATTCTGTTCCTTATTTTATTCTAAAAAAAGAATTTTTAAATGGCAGCGACAAATATGCCGTTAATCCAAAAGAAGTTGTAAATAAGATAAAAGAAGCAGTTTTAGAAGAATGCGATATAAACAACAATGGCATAATAGACAATGATGAATTAAATGAAAATTTTATATTTAGTACAAAACTAAAAACTTCTGCTTTTGAAGGAGTTGCAAGAACAACTCATGATATATTGAGTCTAAATAGAATTTTTGGAGGAGAACATGAAATAAATAATCATGATGATGGCTTCATAATACGAGATGCCAAAAGAAGAATTGCCTCTTCAATAGGTATAGATGAACATATATCTAATAATGCCTTAAAAATCTTATTTGGCCCAGAAGACAATCAGAATCTATCTTTATTTTCTCAAGAAGAAATAGATTTTGAACACAATAATAAATTAATAAAAGGAATGTCACTAAGACAATACAATGCGTTTCTAATTAATAATAGAGATAAGCTAATAGGAATATTTAAAAAAGTAAATCAAGAAGATTTTGCTGATATTGAAGAGACAGAAATAGTAGAAAAAGATTGGTTTATCCCGAATGTACAATACTATAAACATCATAAAAAAATTGCCTCGACAAAAATAATGGAAAAAAATGTATATAGCGATTATGGCAACAATATATTAATCAGTCCAAATAGAACGTATACAGAAATTGAATTTGAAAAATGGTGTGAGCAACAAAAACAAGTAAAATTTCTTTATAAAAATGGCGATAAAGGAGAGGATTACTTCACTTTAGTATATAGAGTTTCATTTAGAAGATATAATTTTTACCCAGATTACATTATTCAACTAGAAAATGGAGATATATGGATTATAGAAGCCAAGGGAGGTATTAATTCTGGAGGTGGATCAAATAATATTGACTCTTATGCTAAAAATAAATTTGAAGCTTTAAAACAGTATGCTAATAAATATAAAAATATTCATTGGGGATTTATAAGAGCAGTGGGAAGTCAAATATACTTTTCAAATACAGAATGGGATGAGGATGTAACCAATCAAAAAGTTTGGAAACCTATAGAAGATTTTGTAAAAGTTAAATAATTAAAAAATGTCAAAAAATAATGAGTTAATATATCTAGATATAATTCTGAGCCAGTAACAATTATAAATATCACACATATCTTATTACTGAGGTGAATTATATGTATAATAATTCTTTAGTAGGTGTAATAGTTGATAGTGGCCATGGAGGTATCGGTTAAATCCAAAAATAGAAGAAATGACTATTTTGGTAAGTAAATACAAGAGTTTAAGGTACTTG
>CANQEF010000009.1 GCA_947594675.1 uncultured Bacilli bacterium | reverse complement strand
AAACGTTTGGAGCAAGTGGTAGTTACTTGGGTTGGTATGGAAACTCAAATTTTTTTCCTTATCGCTCTCTTCCGTGGATTATTCGTGGTGGTAACTTTAGTAGAGCTAGTGCTACTGGAGTTTTTCGTACAGGACGCAACGATGGTGATACTGATAATAGTCATTCTTCCCGTGCAGTCTTTACTCCTTAATTTAAAATTTTGTTGCAAATGAGATAAATTTGGCATATAATATAGACAAATCGATGATTAGAACTAATAATAAGATTATTTAATTAAGAGAATTCGTGGTTGGTGTGAACGATATTAAATACTTATTTATCTACTCTATAGATGAATTAAATTTCCGGTATAACCGTTATCGAATTAAGAATAAGAAGGATGGTACCGCGCTTTTATGTGCTCCTTTAGGTATCATTCTTTTTTTTGGAGGTTTTAAGATGATTGATATGCACTATGATTTATTATCTGTTATTTATCAGTGTTATTTGCGTATGGATTATACTTATCTTGATAAATGGATAAAAAATTACAATTTAAATAATGTCTCGAAGTTGATAGCTAATTTGTATTTTATGGAAAAAGAACGTATGAAAGATGAGTTAGGGGATAATTATGATGAGATTAATGTTGTAGAAATGTTTAAAATAGCTAAAGAAATTCTTCAAAAATACATATCATTAGAAAATGTTGTTTTAAGTATAGAAGGTTGTGACTATATAAAGGATGTTTATGAATTAGAAGAATTATATAATTTAGGACTTAGAAACATTTTATTGGTTTGGAATAATCCAAATAAGTATGGATCTGGTAATAAAGGGGAATATGGTCTTACAGATTTAGGAAAAGAATTTGTTATAAAAGCTATTGATTTGGGTATTTCTATAGATGTATCACATATGAATAAAAAAACTTTTTATGATACTCTTGACCTTTTAAGGGAACAAAAAAAATTGGGTAAGGAAGTAGTTGTTATTGCTAGTCACTCAAATTGTTATAAAGTGTGCCCAAATATGCGAAACTTGGATGATGAACAATTGATGGCTCTTAAAGAATTTAATCCAATCATTGGAGTTGTTTCTTATTCTGAATTTGTTTTAAATTCTAGGGCTAGTAAGGAGCAACTTGAAGATTATTATCTTAAGCATATTGAACATTTAGTTGATATTGTAGGTATTGATTGTGTAGGTGTAGCTAGTGATGATATGACTTTTGATAAGGATCTTTTTGGATTGGATTTTCCACCACAGGTATTTGATTATACTACTATAAGAGCTGATATTGAAAATTTGTTAAGTAAAAAATTTAATAAAGATGAAATAGAAAAAATTATGTTTAAAAATGTTTATAATAAATTATTTAGGAGGAATGAAAAATGATAGATATTAAGTTAATTAGAGACGAAGAAGGTAGAAAATTAGTAAAAGAAAATATTAAAAAGAAATTTCAAGATGAAAAGTTACCTTTGGTTGATGAAGTTTATGAGTTGGATTTAAAAAATAGAGATGCTCAAACAAAGGCTGATGGATTAAAAGCTTTAAGAAATAAGAAAAGTACGGAAATAGGTTTATTGATGAAGGATAAAAAAGTTGAAGAGGCTAATTTACTTAAGGAAGAAGTAAAAAATATGGCTGATGAAATTTCAGAATTGGAAAAAATTCAGGAAGATACATCTTTACGTATAAAGGAAATAATGATGGTGATTCCTAATATTATTGATGAGTCTGTTCCAATTGGTAGGGATGATTCTGAAAATGTTGAGGTAGAAAGATTTGGGGAGGCTACTGTTCCTAGTTATGAAATACCACATCATGCTGATATAATTGCTGCAGTTTGTGGAATGGATAAGGAAGCGGCAGGACGTACTAGTGGAGAGGGATTTTATTATTTGCTTGGCGATATAGCAAGACTTCATGAGGCTATGCTTGCTTATGCTAGGGATTTTATGATTGATAAAGGCTTTACTTATGCTATTCCTCCTTTTATGATTCATAGTGATGTAGTTACTGGTGTTATGTCTTTTCCTGAGATGGAGGCTATGATGTATAAAATCGAAGGGGAAGATTTATATTTGATTGGTACAAGTGAGCATTCAATGATTGGTAGATTTAAGGATCAAATTATTAAAAAAGAAGAATTACCTATTAATATGACTAGTTATTCTCCTTGCTTTAGAAAAGAGGGGGGATCACATGGATTAGAGGAAAGAGGACTTTATCGTGTTCATCAATTTGAAAAACAGGAAATGATTGTTATTTGTGAGCCCGAAGAATCTATGAATTGGTATGAAAAAATGTGGAGATATACTGTAGAAATATTTAGAAATTTTGATATACCTGTTCGTCAACTTGAGTGTTGTAGTGGTGATTTAGCTGATTTAAAGGTAAAGTCTTGTGATGTTGAGGCTTGGTCTCCTCGTCAGAAAAAATATTTTGAAGTTGGAAGTTGCTCAAATTTGGGTGATGCTCAAGCAAGAAGATTGGGAATTAGAAGTAAAGATGAAAAAGGTACTTATTACTTACATACTTTGAATAATACTGTAGTAGCATCACCAAGAGGATTAATAGCTTTAATCGAAAACAATTACCAAGAGGATGGGTCAATAAAAATTCCAGAGGTTTTAAGACCATACATGGGTGGAAAAGAGAAAATCGAAAAGAAGTAGATTGTAGATTAAAATAGTTTGTGCATAAATCAAGTTTAAGAGCGTCAAATTAAATACTAACTGTTAATGGATAAATGGATTAGTTGTTTATAAAAAGGAGTTAAAAAAACTTCTTTTTTAATTAAATTTAAATTGCTTGTAAGCAAAGCCTCGTTGAAGATTTTTGCCACTTTTGGCAAAAATCTTCAGCAAAATGTTGCAAAAAAATAAAAAGGATTATATAATTATATTGAAGAAAAATGCCACAAGTGGCAAAAATCTTCAAAAGGAGACTGACTATGAAAGAAATAAAAAGAGATATTTATTTAAACAGATTAATCAATCGAAAGGAAAATGGTTTAATAAAAATCATAACTGGTATTAGAAGATCTGGAAAGTCTTATTTACTTGATCCACTATTTAAAAACTATTTACTTGATAGTGGTGTAAAAGAAAATCATATTATAAAATTAGAGTTAGATAAAGAAGAAAATAGTAAATATTTAGATTCTCATGAATTGAATTTATACATAAAATCACGGATAAAAGATAAAGAAATGTATTATATTTTATTAGATGAAATTCAATTAGTAAATGACTTTGAATCTGTATTAAATAGTTTTTTGTATGAAAGAAATCTTGATGTTTATGTAACAGGTAGTAATTCAAAATTTTTATCATCAGACATTATTACTGAATTTAGAGGTAGAGGAGATGAAATTAAAGTATTTCCATTATCCTTTTCAGAATTTGTTGCTGCTTTTCAAGGTGATAAAATGGAGGCTTGGAATGAATATATATTATATGGTGGATTACCTTTAATTTTGTCTAAAAAGACCGATGATGAAAAAGCAAAATATTTAAAAGATTTATTTGAACAAACTTATGTGAAAGATATAATTGAACGTAATAATATTCAAAGATTTGATATTATAGATTCAATTATTAATATCTTAGCCTCTTCCGTTGGTTCGCTTACTAATTCACAAAAAATATATAACACATTTGTAAGTAATGGTGAAAAAGAAATATCTTTAAATACTATAAATTCATATATAAAATATATTGAAGATTCTTTTATTGTTAATAAATCTAATAGATATGACGTTAAAGGTAAAAAGTATATTCAAACTCCCCTAAAATATTATTTTTCAGATATTGGACTTCGTAATGCTAGGTTAAATTTTAGACAACAAGAAGAAAATCATATAATGGAAAATATAATTTATAATGAATTGATGTTAAGAGGCTATAATATTGATGTAGGTGTAGTTGAAATTAGGGATGGAAGTAAAAATAGAAAACAATTGGAAGTTGACTTTGTGTGTAATTTAGGAAATAAAAGATATTATGTACAATCAGCATTAAATTTGGAAACAAGAGAAAAGACAATACAAGAAGAACGTCCTTTAATGAACATTAATGATAATTTTAAAAAAATAATTGTAGTAAAAGACAATATTAAGTATTGGTATACAGAAGAAGGTATACTAGTAATTGGTGTGCAGGAATTTTTATTAAATCAAAATAGTTTGGATTTATAGTTTATTTGTGCATACTATAAGAAACATTGCAACATTAATAAGAAGATTAATAATTTAATCGAAAACAATTATCAAGAAGATGGGTCAATAAAAATTCCAGAGGTTTTAAGACCATACATGGGTGGAAAAGAGAAAATCGAAAAGAAGTAGATTGTAGCTCTTTATTGTATAAAATAAGCGATAAATGAGTTATTAAGAAATAATCTTATTAGGTATTTTAAATTTATCTTATAAAAAAATAAAAAGAGCATAAGATTGACAAAAAGACTAGTTGTTTATAAAAGAGGTATATAAAAGCTTTTTTGAAAAGATTGAGGAGATATTATACTTCTTTTTTTACTGAAATAAATTTATAGTGTTCTTTTATGTAGAGTACTAATTAATTATTATTGATATTAGATTTAGTTAGGTATTAATACGGATAGAAAAAAATAATTTCCATATACTATTAATGGTGAAGTATATGTCAAATGATGAAAAAGTTTTAAAAATTTTAAAAGAACTTAATAATATTAAAAATGATTTCAAAGCTGATTCTAAGGAAAACAGAAAATTATTGGAAGTTATAAAAAAAGAGTCGGCTATGAATGATGAGCAAGCTAAGTGATAAGCTTGTTTTTTTTCTTTAAGATTGCTATACTTATTATAATAGGTGATTGGTGTGACTGATAATATTAATGATTTTATGAGTGATGATAGTAATGAAAAAGTTTTTTATATACCTTTTACTATCTCTATTGAAGATGCTAAAAATTCTTTTAATAAGTATTGGGGATTTTTTTCTACTATTCCTTTTTCGGTAAAAAAGACTGATGTTTTTTCTAATGTAAAAAGATTATTTATACCTACATATGTGTATGATATTTCAGTTGATGGTGTAATTAAGGTGGATGCATTTAATACAGTTAAGGAATGGAATGATAATAATTTTAAATATCAAGAAATTGAAAAATACTTGGTAAAATATAAGTATTATTTCTTATATAAAAATAATTTAGCTTTGGGAACAGATTTAATAAGTGAGAAGTATTTTTATATGATTATGCCTTTTAATTTGGATAATTTAAAAGAAGATTATGTGAGTAATATTAATTTAGAAATGTTAAATAATAATGTTGATGAAAATAAGTGTATAGAAGATACCAAAAAAAATATTCTTAAAGGAATTGTAAGAAAAATTTCGTCTTATGATAAACATGATAAAAAGAAGATTGATACTAGTAACCTTATATTGAATGATTTAGCAAGAAAAAAAGTTTTATTACCTATATGGTTTTTTACTATGAATTTTAAAAATAAAAATTATAGTGTTATTGTAAATGGACAAACGGGAGAAATAATAGGTCAATTGCCTAAAAGTAAAGCTAAAATTCTTGTTTTTGCCAGTTTAATTTTTTTAATTGTTTTTACTTTGTTATTTTTGATTTCTTATTTTTTGTAGGAGAAGTATATGAAGAAATTGATATTTATTTTAATATTATTTTTAGGATTTAATAATTATGCTTTAGCTAGTACTAAGACTTTTGAAAGAACTAAAGATAATTTGCGTGTTCCTGAAGGCATTGAAGTTACTGATCAAAATATTAATTATATTTTAAACACTAAAGCAGTTGATGTTACTGAAAAAATTTATGATTTTGCTTATGTTATTTCAGATGAAGAAGAAAAAAAACTTTATAAAAAAATTAAGGATTTCATAGATTATACTAATATTGATTTAGTGATTTTGACTGAAAAAGATATTTATACTGATCCGGCAGCTTATGCTTTTAATTTTTATGATTATAATGATTTTAAAAAAGAAGGTTTAATCTTTTTTATTAATAAAAATCAGGCTAATTATGATATTTATATGTGGACTGCTGGTGATGTAGTTGATATTTATACGGAAAAAAGAATTAGTGATATTTTAGAATATGTTCATGATTTTTTTGAAGATAAGAAATATTCTGAAGGAGTTAATAAATTTGTTGATGTTGTTTATGGTTTTTATATGGCTTCAAAAGAAGATATTTTAACTATAGATTCATCTGGAAAAGTAGTTAAAAGTATTCCTTGGATAGATTTGATTATTTTATCAATAGCTATTACTTTTATTATTGTATTTTTCCTTTTCTTTGGTAAAGAAAAATTGAATGATAAAGTTTTTTTTCAAGATGAGTTTTTAGATAATGACAGCTTTGAAAAAATTGAAGAAAGTTTTGTTGATAAAGAAACTATAAAAGTAGAAAAAAGTAACAAAAAAAAATAATTATTTGTGAATTATTTTTTTTTCATAGTTATCTAAATTTTCTTCTTTACTTTTACAATTATCTTTTATCATATTATATATTATATTATGAATTTCATTATTTTTAGTTAAATAGACTAAATCTTTTACTGTTTGAGTATTCTTACGATATTCTGTAAAAATTGTTCTTGCTTGTAAAGCACTGGTTAAATCTAGAAAACTTTTTATATAAACTAAGCTTATAATAGTATCTTCAACGTTTTCTTGTGTTTTCTCGGTATTTTTATAATTTAATGCACAAATTATATTAGGATTTATTCCTTGTTTTATAAATTTTGAACTGATTTTACTAATTTCTCTTTTATCGTGATTGAAAGCTAAAAGTCTTTTAACACTTGATGGAGTAGGCTCATCAATGTTTTCTTTAAAAGTTAGATTTTCAAAAAATTTATTTCTAAATAAAAATTGTTGTTTTACTTCATGTAAGTAAGGTCTTATTATTTTTAATTTGTTATTGTTAATAGCCTCTAATAGGTGATAATAAAATTGTAGATTAAAATCAAAAGTGATATGTTGATTAATAATATTTTCATTCATTATTTTATTGGTATTAAAAGTTTCTCTAGTTTCTTTAAAAGGATAACGAAGAGTTGTTGCTAATACATAATCAATTATACGACATTCAACTTCTTCTTTACTATAATTATCTAAATCAGATTCATTAATTGTTTTTACTATTAAGTTAGTCATGCCACTTAAAGTTTTAGAATCAATTTTATTATATAAATTTTGTTCTAAATCAATTGCTAATTTTAAATTTTTAAGATAAGCATTATACAATTCTTTATCGTTATAAGAATCAGCTAGACATTCATGAACATTTTTAATACTATCTGATACCATAACGATTCTTTTGATGATATTTTCTAATTCAATATTTTTAGTCATATACAAACTCCCTTTTGGTTCTGTATTATATCACATAATTTTATATATGGCTAGTTTTTTTTATTTTGTTATTTTTTGTAAAGTTGCGGATATTTATTACCTTGTGCTATAATAAGTGCATAAGAGTAGTAATGATTTTGATAGGAGTGTTTATGAAAAATATTGATAAAAAGGGTTTTACAATGGTTGAACTTTTAGCGGCAATAACTATATTAGGTTTGTTAATGGCTGTTGCTATAGGCACGATATCGGGAGTAATTGATAGGGCAAAAGATGAGTATTATAAAAATCAAGAGGAAACTATAATTATGGCAGCTCAGACTTATACGCAAAATAATAGAAGTAAATTACCTAAAAATATTGGTCAAAAAGTAACTATATATGTAAATGAATTATATAATAATAAAGCTTTGAAAGATAAAATTAAAGATTATGATAAGAAAAGTTGTGATATGGCTGCCTCTTATGTTCAAATATTGAAGAAGTCACAACAAAATTATGATTATGTTGCTTATTTAAAATGTACAAACTATACTAGTAAAGTTACAAATAATAGTAGTATGCCTTCAGTTAGTGCTAGTTTTTCAGGATCTGGTAGTAGTTTGAAAGCTAATGTTACAATTAATGGTAATAGTAATATTTTAGGATATAGTTATGTGGTATCTCATAACGATGGAAGTGGATTTAGGGAAGTAAAAAATAGTGGTAGTCTTGATGCTGAGATGAAGGGAAATATGAGCTTTAGTATTGACTTGAGTAAATGGTCAACGGGTAGTTTAAAAGTAGTAGTTTCAGCAACTAATTCTTATGGAAACACTAAGAGTGTAACTATAACGAGGTAAGAAATTTATAATTTTTAGTGTTTTTGACAAAGTAATTTTTGTTTGTTAAAATATATAATTGTCACGTTTAGTTTTGAGGTGTTGTTAATGAAGAGTGCTTATCAATTATATTTTAGTGATAGAAATTATATATTTACTTTAATTAAGAATAAACAGTTTGATATTATTGAACAGTTAATAGTAGAAAATAAAATTGATGTTAACATTACTGATGGAGTTGGAAATAATGTATTAATGAGACTTTTGAAAGTTAAAAAGTATGATTATGTTATTAGACTTATGAAAAAAAAGAATTGGGATGTTAATAAACAAAATGATGATGGTGATACTTTTGGTCATATTTTAGCTCAAGATAATTCTATGGGAGCTATTAAAGTTATGGATGAGTTAAAAAAGAACAAAAATTATTTACCTAATACGAAAAATAAAAAAGGGGAGACGGCTTTAGATAAGGCTATTAATAATAATTATTTAGCTTATGCTTTTAAAATTTTAGAAGATGATCGTTTTGACTCTATAAATGTTGATTCTTTTAAGAATTTATTTAGTATTTGTATTAGTAATAATTATGGGAAATATTCAATTATAAAGAATTTAGAAATTATAATTAGAAGTTTAGAAAGTAAAACTCTTAATATTGATTTACGTCAAATAGTTATTGATTTGCAAAATAATTTTAATTTAATTAAAAGAGAAATATTAAATGATAATAGCTATATTTTAAAGAATATTGTAGGAATTTAGGAGGAGTTATGAATTTACCTAATTATCAAGAGGCTAAGACGAGAGATGTAAGGGCTTTTAAAAGAATAAATTTTGAATTTGATAAGAATATTAAGAATAAATATGAGGGTAAAAAGTTTTTTCTTAAGACATATGGTTGTCAAATGAATGAACACGATAGTGAAAATATAGAGGCTTTACTTTGTAATTTGGGTTTTGAAAAGGTTTTAGATTATAATGATGCTGATTTAATATTATTAAATACTTGTTCAATTAGAGAGAATGCTCATAATAAAGCTTTTGGAATGCTTGGTAGAATAAAGCATTTAAAAAATCAAAAGAAAGATTTGATTGTTGGCTTGTGTGGTTGTATGGCTCAGGAGGTTGGAGTAGTTGACAAAATTATGAAGGAGTATAAGTTTGTCAATTTTGTTTTTGGAACTCATAATTTATATCAACTTCCTAATATTTTGGATAAGGCAATTGAAGAAAATAGGCAGGAAATTAAGGTGTTTTCTCGTGAAGGTGATTTAGTTGAAGGCTTACCTGTTGTTAGAGCTAATGGGTATAAAGCTTATGTTAATATAATTTATGGTTGCAACAAGTTTTGTACTTACTGTATTGTTCCTTATACGAGGGGTAAAGAAAGAAGTCGTTTAAAAGAAGATATTTTAAAAGAAGTCGATGAACTTATTAAGGATGGTTATAAGGAAATAACTCTTTTGGGACAAAATGTCAATGCTTATGGAAAAGATTTGTATGATGACTATGCATTGGGTAATTTATTAGAGGATATTGCTAAAAAAGATATAGCTCGTATTAGATTTTTAACTTCTCATCCTTGGGATTTTACGGATGCTATGATTGAGGTTTTAGGAAAATATCCTAATATTATGCCTAGTGTTCATTTGCCGGTACAAAGTGGATCTAATCGAATATTGAAATTGATGGGTAGAAGGTATACTAAGGAAAGTTATTTAGAATTATTTTCTAAAATTAAAAAGGTGGTACCTGGAGTAGCTATCTCGACGGATATAATTGTAGGATTTCCTGGTGAGACGGAGGAAGATTTTCAACAAACACTTGATTTAGTGGAAAAGTGTAAATATGATAATGCATTTACTTTTATTTTTTCTAAGAGAGAGGGAACTCCGGCTTGTAAATTGAAAGATGATGTTTCTTTAGAAGAAAAAGAAGAAAGATTGCAGAGATTAAATAAAGTTGTAAATAGGTATTTTTTAGAAAATAATAAGAAATTGGAAGGAAAAGAAGTTTTAGTTTTAGTGGAAGGTATTAGTGAAAAAAAGGAAATGTTTTTTGGATATAGTGAGACTAATAAATTAATCAATTTTTCTTCAAAGAGGAATTTACAAGAAGGAGATATTGTTAGGGTGAAAATTACATCGGCTAAAACTTGGAGTTTAGATGGAGAAGATTGTGAATAAGGCTATGGATGATTTGATTTTGACTATTAAAAATAGTAATGATTATAAAAAATGTATGGAAATAAAAGAAAAGTTAAAGAATAGTCAAGATGTAAATGGATTAGTTGATGAGATAAAGAAATATCAAAAAGAATATGTTAGGACTAATGATGAAAATATTTTGAAAATGCTTAATGTTAAAAAGAGGAAATTGAATGAGATTCCTATTTATAATAGTTATATATATTATTTAGAAAAAGTAAATGATATGATAGAGATAGTTAAGGAAGAGTTGAATAATTACTTTAATAATTTAGTTAATTAAATAGATTGACTTTGCAATTTCTTGTTCATATGTTATACTTGGTTTGGATATATTTTAGGAAAGTGGTGATTTTGTGAATTTTCAGGCAATGGATTTAGATGCTGTTTATGACACATTGAAAAAATTAAACTTTTTGTCTACTACTGATGGAAGTGCTATTATAAGTGGTTTAAATAAGCTAATTTTAAGTTTAAAAGAACATTGGATAGGTAGTGATGCTACTTTACATATTAATAACTTGATAAAAGTGTATAATGATGTAAATAAAGTAGTTGAAAATGTTAATTTAGTTGCACATAATACTAGTAGTCCGATTGTAAATGCCCAAAGCATTAGAAATGCTAATGGTGGATATGGAGAAGTTGGTGAGATTATTCCTTTAGAAAATAAAAAAATGGAAGTAATTGAAAATTTGAATGAGACTAAGCAGTATTATGTTGATCCTGTTTTGATTAAGCAAGATTTCGAGAATTTAATAACTCAAAAAGAAAATTTTAATAATTTTTGTACTCAATTTTCTAATTTTAAAGATGAGCTATTTAATAATTGGATGAGTGGTTCAGATAGAGATAAAATTTATAATGATTTTAGTGAGTTTGAAAATGATGCAGATGCTTATAAAAAAATATTTATAGAAATAGAACAAACTATGTCTACTGTTATTTCTAATTTAAGGCAAATCTAAGACACTAATATTGGTGTTTTTTTAAATTTTAGTGAGGTTTATATGACTGAAAAAGAGTATTATCTAGATCAGATTAGAATATTGAATGAAAATATAAATAGTTATATTAAAGAAAAAAACAAATATGCAGAAGTTTTAGTAGCTATAAAGCAGTTACAATCTATTTTAAAAAATATAAAGACTTCATTAATGAAAATTGAACAAAAATTTAAAGATGGTGCTTTTATTTCAAATAATGAAACTTTTGATAAAGGTATTTTGAAAACTGACTATGATACCTTGGCTGAAGATATTTTGTCTATTGATCAAATAGTTATTACTGTAGAAAATAAAATTACATTGTTGGAAAATAGTATTATTTCATGTAAGGAAAAGTGTAATCTTTATCAGAGTAATATAAGTGCTATTCTTTAAAAGAGGAATGATTAAATGTTTGAATTTGATGAAAATTTATTTAATGATGCTTATTTCGAAAATTTAAGGTTATTGCAAAGCTTTAATTCTATTGAACGAGCTATCAATGATATTTATAGTATAGATGGTGATTATGATGGTAGGGGGACTATAGAGAATATTTTGGTGGACTTAAAGTTTATAATGAAAAATGTTGATAATTTAGATAAGCAAATGATTAAGGTAAAAAAAATATTGGGGCAAATAAATAATTATGATGTTAAAAATTTAGAGAATTTAATTTTTGAAGAATTTTATTGTTTTGATTCTTCTTGTCCAGGTGAATATGGAGCTAATCAAAGTTATCCTTATTTGCTGTATAAGAAGTTTTTGGAAAATCCGGATTCTTTAAATGAAAATAATAAGAAAAAAGTAATGTTAATTAAATCCATTTTTGAAAAGTATAAATATGCTGAAGTTAATGATAATTTGATTTATTTTTCTTTATTGGCCTTTGGAAATGGTGGATGTGGTGTATCTGCAATTACTAATTTAATGATAGATTATTATTCGCGAACAGAAAATGGTAGTGAATTGTTTGAAAAAAAATATGGTTTTCCATTATATTATGCTGATGATGATGGTAATAAGCACTATAATTATGAAGGAACGTTTGTTAAAACTTATTTGGATACTTTAGAAGATGAGACAAACAATACACCTTTAAATTTTTGCTTGAATTTATTTGGCATAGATTTACCTGATAGGGAATATATTCCAGTAATCGATGATGTTTCAACTTATGGAAAGGCTGGTTGGAAGGCTACTGGTTTGACTCCTTTTGGAATTAGTAAAATATTAGAAGGACAATTTTCGGATAATTCTGTTGATATTGAAAAAGAAACTTATGGGATGGGTCTTGTGTCAATGCTTGGTGTTTCTTCTAGTTGGGATGATGTAAAGGAATCATTAAATAAGCATAATGGCAAATATGATTATTGTATAATTATGGCACATAATTTTGAAATGCGTTCGTTGGATAGTTATTTTATTGAAAACAATAATAATGACGATACTTATTCTAATATACTTGGTCATGCTCTTTTAGTTACTGATATTTCTGAAAATGGAAATCCAATTGTTTCCTCATGGGGCTATAAATTTGAGCTTACTGATAGTAATCAAACTGATTTAATATTTATAAATGTGGGTGATACAAATGAATGAGTATTATAAAGCCAATTTTGAAAAATATTTAGCTTGGAAAATTAATCTTGATGGTTATGAAAAAGATATAAAAGAAAAATATCAAGATATTTATTTAAGCGGGTATAGTTTAGAAAATACTATTTATTTGGATAAGTTAGATGATGCAGATTTAAAATATTTAGAATCATTATTTTATAGTAATGAGATGGATACTGAGAAAATTTTTAGTTTTATAGAAAGGACTTTTTCTAAAGTACTTAGATACAAATTAGCTGATAATATTAAAATTTACTATGATGGTGCTACAGAAGGCGTTGATAATTTTGTCAATGATGGTACTTTAGTTTGGAAAATAAAATATAGGGAAAAATTAAATGTTGATATAACGGAACAATTGAAAATGATAAGTAATTTAGAATTGTTGATAAAAAAATATGATGAAAAGATGCGTAATATTTTGAATGTTGATGTAAAAACTTATTTAGTACCTTTTGTTCTTGTAGAGTAAAATTTTAATGTTTTTTGTACTTTTTTTCTCCTAATAGCATAAATTAAATTAGGAGGATAACGTATGGCTAATTATAAAGAAATTGTTACTAAAGCAGTTATTGCTAAGGGGAAAAAGAGTTTTACTACAAAGTCTTCTGTTAACGTAAATAATAATCCCTCTACTATTCTTGGCTGCTGGGTTATAAATCATAATTTTAGTGGACAAAAGTCTGGCAGACAAATTATTGTAAATGGAAGTTATGATGTAAATATTTGGTATTCTTATGACAATGATACTAAAACAGAGGTTGTTAAGGAAACAAATCATTATAGTGAAGTAATTAATATGCACGCTAGAGATAATGAATCTTCTACTGAAGAAATCATTGTGCGTAGTTTAAAACAGCCTAGTTGCTCAAAAGTTGATATTCAAGGTAATACTATAGAATATGTTGTAGAAAAAGAATTAGGTATTGAACTTGTTGATGATGTTAAGGTAAAAGTAGAGGCTAATGGTGATGAAGATCCTTGGGATGAAATTGTTGAAGAAGAAAAAGTAGAAGAAACAGAAAAAAAGATAGATGATGAAGTTAAAGAAAACTTTATAGATGAAGCAATTTAAGTTGCTTTTTTTTTGAAAAAAATGTATTATAGATTTAAAAAATTAAGGAGTAATTATGATTGATTTAAATGAAACATTTCATATTATTAAAAATATTCGGGAAAAGAAAGACTTTAATAATCGCTTATATCAGAAAAGTAATGAGTATTTAAAGTTTATTTTTGATAATATTGATGTTAAAGATAAAAAAGTTTTTACAGTTTTAGCATCTTCTGATCAGTTAATGGCGTTTTTATATAATAAAGCTAGTAAAGTTGATGCATTTGATATAAATTCTTTGACTGAATATTATTATTATTTAAGAAAATGGTGTATGTTAGAAAAAATAACTTATCCTTTTGATATTAGAGATACGATTATTAAGGGTATTATAGATGATGTTTCTTGTTCATCGCAAGAAGAGGAATTAGCTAAAAATTTTTGGAATAGATTTTATGAAGATGATTTTCTAGAAAAAAAGCAAGATATATTTTATAAATCGTATGATGATGATTATTCTTTAGACCAGATGTTTATAGATATGAGCCTAATAACTGAGCAATTGAAGAAGGACAAAACTTTAAATTTTAAACATATAGATATTCTTAAAGAAAATTCTTTTTCAGAAAAATATGATTTAGTTTATTTATCTAACATTTTACAAAAAGCAGAGTTAGATGAGGATAAGTTGGTTTCTTGCTTGAGTAATTTGAAAAAGCTTTTGAATGATGATGGTATTGTTCTTTGTACAAATTTTTTTATTAAGAGAAATTATTTTGATGAGATGATTAATTTTCAAAAAAATATTTTTGAAAAAGATTTTATTTATGAAGAAAATGTTGGATATAATCCAATTGTAGATGCGACTATGCCTATTTATTATACGTATAAGAAAAAGTAACTGTAAACAAAAAGAGGTTGACATATCTTTTTTTGTTTGATAGAATAAATATCGATTAGGAAATGGAGGGAAAAAGATGGCAGTTAAAATTAGATTAACAAGAATGGGTGCTAAAAAAAGACCTAGTTATAGAATAGTTGCTACTGATTCAAGACGTTCTAGAGATGGACAATATCTTGAACTTATTGGAACATATCAACCTATTAATGATAGTGAAGTTAAAATTAATGAAGAATTAGCTTTAAAATGGTTAAATTTTGGAGCTATTCCTACTGATACAGTTAAAAATTTATTTAGTAAAGCTGGTATCATGAAGAAATTTGCAGAATCTAAAAATGCGAAAAGAGGTTAATTATGAATTTAGTCGAATTAACTGAAATGATTGTTAAGTCTTTGGTAGAAAATGAAGATGCTGTTAGTGTTAAGGAGTTTCCTACTGAAGAAGAAAATGTTATTCTTATCCAGGTAGTTGTTTCTGAAGAAGATATTGGTAGAGTTATTGGTAAAGAGGGAAAATGTGCTAATGCTATTAGAACTTTGGTTCAAGCTAGTAGCTCTTTGAAGGATAACAAGTTTGTAAAGATTGATATTGATAAATTTTAGAAGAAAGTTTTTCTTTCTTTTTTTTCTTAGTTGATGTAGAATTATATAAGAGGTATTGTATATGAATGAAGAATTAAAAATACCTAATCATGTAGGTATTATTGTTGATGGTAATGGAAGATGGGCAACAAAAAGGAATTTGCCTCGAAGTATGGGACATAAAGTTGGTGCTGAAAATTTAAAGAAGATTTGTCTTTATTTAGATGAATTGGGTGTTAAGTATTTGTCTGTTTATGTTTTTTCAACAGAAAATTTTAAAAGAGAGAATAAAGAAGTTGATTTCTTGATGGATTTGTTTGTTAAAATGTTTAAAACTGAGTTTGATGAAATAATTCAAAGAGGTATTAAAGTAATTTTTTCTGGAAGAAGAAATAAGTTAAAAAAAGAAGTTTTAGATGCTATGGATTATTTAGAAGAGGCAACATCTAAAAATAAAGGCAGCTGTTTAAATGTTTGTCTTAATTATGGTGGTCAAAGTGAAATAGTTGATATGACTAAAAAAATTTGTGAATTGTATAAGAATAATATGATTTCTTTAGATGATATTGATACTGATTTAGTTAGTAAGAATTTATATCATGATTTGCCACCGGTAGATTTTTTGATAAGGACTAGTGGGGAGTTAAGACTAAGCAATTTTATGTTATATCAATCTAGTTATGCAGAGTTGTATTTTCCAGAAATTTATTTTCCAGATTTTAGTGAAGAAGATTGCTATAAAGCAATTTTAGAGTTTAATAATAGAAATAGAAGATTTGGAGGACAATAATGAAAAAAAGAATTATTAGTGCTATTATATTAATTGCTGTTTTTGTTCCTTTTTTAATTGCTGGTGGAAAGAGCTTTGCAATTTTTATGTCAGTGTTATCAGTTGGTGGATTATATGAGTTAGTTAGTGTTAGAGAGTCAAAAAAGGAATTTCCTTTTATTGTCAAATTATTTGCCTATTTGATTGTTATATTTTTTTCCTTGAGTAATATTGATTCAATAGTATTTGAATTTAATTTAGATTATCGAGTAATGGCTGTAATAATATTTGCCTTATTATTTCCAATTGTTTTTATCAATGATAATAAGAAGTATAATTTAGATGATGCATTGTTTTTAGTAGGATCTGTTCTTTTTGTAGGATTAAGCTTTAATTTAATAACGATAGTGCGTAATTTTGATTTAGTTTATATCATATATTTATTATTGATAACGACAATTACTGATACTTTTGCCTTGTTTACAGGAATTTTGATTGGAAAAAGAAAAATTGCACCTTTGATTTCTCCTAATAAAACAGTTGAAGGCTGTTTAGGTGGTTTATTAATGGGAACATTTGTGGCAACTACTTTTTATATGACAATTATTAATCCTAATGCCTCTTTAGTTTTGATAATTCTTGTTACAGCTTTACTTTCAGTTGTAGGACAGATTGGTGATTTAATATTTTCAGCTATTAAAAGGTATTATGAAAGAAAGGATTTTTCGAATTTAATACCTGGTCATGGTGGAATTTTGGATAGATTTGATAGTTTAATTTTTGTTATATTGGCATTTGTTTTTATTATTAGTATAATTTAAGGAGTGATTATTACGACGATTATTTGGAATATATTATTATTTATATTAATATTAGGTTTTATTGTTTTTGTACATGAATTTGGACATTTTACTTGGGCTAAATTAACGGGTGTTTATGTTTATGAATTTTCTATTGGTATGGGTCCAAAATTGTTGAGTAAGAAGGGTAAGGAAACAGAGTACTGCTTAAGGGCTATACCAATTGGAGGTTTTTGTTCTTTAGCAGGAGAAGATGTTTCAGATGATGATTTAAAGAAGATTCCTAAAAACAAAAGATTACAAGATAAGAATTGTTTTCAAAGGTTTTTAATTATGTTTTTTGGAGCAGGAAATAATTTTATTTCTGCTATATTAATACTTTTCTTTATGGCTTTAATTTGGGGTGGAAATACGATGGATGCTAAAATTTCATCGGTAGAGAAAGATTATCCTGCTTATCAAGCTGGTATAAGAAAAGGTGATTTGGTAAAAGAAATCAATGGTAAAAAGATTTCTACTACTGATGATATATCTTTATATTTAGTAGTTGCTGATCCAAAGAAGGAGACAACTTTTGTTGTTTCAAGAGATGGAAAGGATTATACTTATAAAGTTAAACCTAAAGTAGTTAAAGAAGATGATAAAACTACTTATGTTTATGGTATAGGTTTGAAAACTGAAAAGACAAAGGGTTTTGTTAATGCAATTACTTATACTTTTAAGAAGACAGCATCAATGTTTAAACAAATGGGAGTAACTGTTGCTTATTTATTTACTGGTGGTATAAAGTTGAGTCAATTATCAGGACCAGTAGGGATATATTCAGTGGTTGGAGAGCAAAGTAAAGCGGGTATTGCTAGTGTATTATACTTAGTAGCTTTCTTGAGTATTAATGTTGGTTTTATTAATTTATTACCTTTACCTGCATTTGATGGTGGACATATTTTATTTATTATAATAGAGGCTATAAAAGGTTCTCCTGTTAATCCTGAGTTAGAGGCAAAAATACATACAGTAGGGTTAATTTTATTATTACTTTTGATGGTTATAGTTACATTTAATGATATATTGAGATTATTTTAGAAGATAAATTTGGGGTTGATTTATATGAAGATTATCTATGCTTTAGCAATTATTACTGCTATTGTGGCTTTTTACTTTTTTGTTATAGCTTTTATTAGCAGTAAAAAAAATAAGGATAATGATGAATTTGTTTTAGATGATGAAGATGATGATTTAGATAAAGATTATTTTGAGGAGCCTAAAATTGAAAATGCTACTACAATTGATTTTGGTAATAAGTTAGTTGCAAGCGATGGTTCGCAGAATAAGATAGATGCTAGTGTTAATCCAATTCAAGTTTCATCTAATATTGGAGGATTAAATAATCAGCTTAATTCTGTAGTTAATCCTACTGTTCCAAAGGTTAATTTGAATAATTCTACTCCAATTGCCTCAGCTAATACAACTTCAACACCTAGAATTGAAAAAAGTATTACTATTTCTCAAAGTCCTGTCGTGGAGCCAACTATTCCTAAAGTAGATAATGGTGTTAATGATAGTAATGTGGGTGTTGCAAAGCTTGATGTTTTTGCTGATGATGAAATTATATAAAAGTTGTTGCAGATGAATTATGCACAAGAAATTGTGGAAAAAAGAACAAAGTTTTCAGTGAATATAGAACGCGCTATGGTTACTTGATATTCACTTTTTTTGATGTGTTAAAAAAATTTAAATATTTAGCTATCAGTGATTGTAGATTTTTCTTTTTAAAAATGTGCTATAACCCGAGTTTGACAGTTACTTTAAGTCAAAACAAAGAACAAACCGTTATTTTATAAGGGTTTAATGGATTTTT
>CANQEF010000008.1 GCA_947594675.1 uncultured Bacilli bacterium | reverse complement strand
TCCCTTATCGTACTAGTCCGTGGGTTATGCGCGGTGGTGGCTATGACAATTATGGTGCTACTGGAATTTTTCGTGCAGGACGCAGCTCTGGTCACACTAGCGGTTACAACTCTTCTCGCGCTGTCTTCACTCCTTAATTTAGTATTGATAAATTATTATGATATTAGAAAATTCAATACTTGATTTAGCTTGATTTCTTAATTAAAACTAAAAATAGGTTTAAATTTTTAATATTCCTTCATATATTTAATTGGGTGATATTTTTGAATTTCGATAGGTTAAAAGAGGGAGTTATTGCATTTTTGTTACTTATTTTTAGTTTTTTTTACACCAATAAGGCCGTTGAATTAGTACAAAATGCTGATCCTATTATGAAGGAAATAAAGAATTCTAGCTTAAAATATGAGGTTAATGCTAAAAATGCTTTAATTGTTGGTAATAAAATTATACCGGGAGAAAATGGTTTAGAAGTTGATTATCAAAAAAGTTATCAAAAAATGAAAAAATATGGTTCTTATAATGAGGCTTTAACAACTTTAAAGGAAACATCGCCAACTATATCTGTAAATGATTATTATGATAAATATGTTGTTACGGGAAATAGTGAAGATAGGGAAGTTGCTTTAATATTTAAAGTAGATCAAAATACTGATATTTTAAATTTGATTGATATTTTGAATAGTAAGAAGGCGGTCGCAACTTTTTTTATTGATGGAGTTGTTTTAGAAAAAAATTTACAAGCAATTTTAAAACTTAGCAATTTCGAAATAGAACTTTTAAATTATAATGGGGGATATGAAAGAGATTTTTTTATAAGTGCTAAAAATTATTTGGAAGATATTACAAAAAAAGAGGCAAAGTATTGTTATTTAGATTATGATAGAAAAGAAGTTATTAATCTATGTTCTTCTTTAAAAATGCATACTGTTATGCCTAGTATTAAAGTTGAGAAAAATGCTTATGCCGAAATAAAAGAAAAGCTTAGTAATTCTGCCATTATTACTATACCTAGTAATATTTCTCAGGAAAATTTGTCTATAACTTTAGATTATATTAAGAATAGAGGCTATCGCTTTTTACTTCTAGATTCTTTACTTAGTGAAAGCCTTGAAAAATAAAGAAATGATTGTTTTAATTAATAAATTATAGTATACTTAATTAGGGTGAAGATAGATGTATTTGAAGGAGATAGTTGCGAGTGGTTTTAAATCTTTTGCAGATAGAATAGATATAAAACTAGATGGAAAGACAACTTGTATAGTAGGACCAAATGGTTCTGGGAAAAGTAATGTTGTTGATGCGGTTAGATGGGTTTTAGGAGAACAATCAGTTAAATCTTTACGTGGTGAAGGTTCAATGAGTGATGTTATTTTTTCGGGTAGTAAAAGTAGAAATCCTTTAAATGCTGCGAGTGTTGAGCTTATTTTTGATAATAGTGATCATTATTTGAATATTAGTTATACTGATATTTCGATTAAAAGAAGAGTTTATCGTAGTGGTGAAAATGAGTATTATCTTAATAATGAAAAGTGTCGTTTGAAAGATATAACTAATTTGTTGATGGATTCTGGAATGGCAAAGGAGTCATTTAATATTATTTCTCAGGGAGAAGTCGATAGGATTCTTTCTAATTCAGCTTATGATAGAAGAATTATTTTTGAAGAGGCTTCCGGAATTTTAAAATATAAAAAGCGTAAAGAAGAGGCTTTAAGAAAACTTGATAAAACTCATAATAATCTAAATAGAGTTAATGACATTATTCTTGAATTAGAAAGACAGCTTAATCCTTTGAAAGAACAAAGTAAAAAAGCTTTAGAGTATTTGGAAAATAAAAAAGGTCTTGATACTTATGAAGTGGCTTTACTTGCTTATGATATTGAAAATTTAAATTCAGATTTAGAAAAAGCTCATTTAAAAAAAGAAAAACTTGATAATGAAATACTTAATTTGACAACGGAATCTTCTAAGAATGAGGCTTTAAATATAGAGTGTAGTAGAAATATTGAAAAATTAGAAAATGAAAAAGCTAATTTAAATAAAGAGTTATTATTAGTCGTTGAAGAAGTGGAAAAAATAAATGGTGAGAAGAATCTTTTAAAAGAAAAGAGTAAAGTTAATAAAGAAGAAAATGAAATTAAAGAAGAGATGAGAAAAGCTTTAGAAGAGCAAGGTAAATTAAATGAAAAAATATCTATTGTTAAAGCTGATTTAGAAACACTTACTAAAGATGTGGAAAGTACAAATTCTAAAAAGATGGTAATAGATAAAAAAGTTGATAATCTTCATGATAAAAAGAATATGCTTAATAATGATTATGCTAAATTAGAAAGAGAGATGCTTTCTTTAGAAAATAAAGTGAGTAATTTAAATAATCAAATAGAGCAAGGTGGAGATACACCTAATTCTGTTTTAAAAATATTAAATTCTAATATGGTAGGTATTCATAATACAATTGGTAATATTTTAAGTATTGATGATGAATATGTTAAGGCTTTGGATGTAGCAATTATGTCTATTAAGAATTTTATTATTACTAGTGATGAGGATTCTGCTAAAAGAGCAATTAATTATTTGAAAGATAATCATCTTGGTAGAGCGACTTTTTTTCCTCTTTCTGTAATAAAAGGAAGGTATATTGATAGTAATAGCTTAAATATATTGAGAAATAATCCTAATTTTGTAGGTGTTATGAGTGATTTAGTTACTTATAATAAAAAGTATGAAAATATAGTTACAAACCAGTTAGGTAATGTATTGGTTGCGACTGATTTAGATGCTTGTATTATGCTTTCTCATTTGATTAATGCTAAATATAGAGTAGTTTCTTTAGATGGGGATGTTGTTAATGTTGGAGGATCTTTAGTAGGAGGATCACTTTATAAGGCAAAGAGTGTTATTTCTTTAAAGCAAGATGTAAAACATCTAGAAGAAAAAATAGATCTTTATAAAAATGAAATTTCTGAATTGGAAAAAGAAATTGCAGCAACAGATAAGGAAGTAACTTTATGTAGTGAAGAGTTATTTAATGTTTCTAAAGAAGAAGTAACTTTGAAGGAAAAAATTGAAAATAAGAGGAAAACTCTTGATGAATTTGAAACTAATTTAGTAGAGGTTAATAGAGAGGTTGAATCACTTAATTCGATTAAGAATAATACTTTGGAAGAGAAAGAAGAAGAATTAATTAAATTATTTTATGAGAAAAATGCTAAGAAAGAACAATTGCAGTTACGAATTGAGTCACTTTCTAAAGAGATTATTCAATTGAAACAGGAAGAGGAAAGTAATTTAGCTTTTTATAAAATGAAACAGGCTAATTTACATTCTTTAGAAAAAGAAAATAAGGATATTGAAATTGAACTTAATAGGATTTCAGTTAAATTGGATAATATGCTAAATGAATTAGAAACGACTTATGAAATTACTTTTGATAAAGCTAAAAATGATTATAAATTGGATATTGAAGTAGATGAAGCAAGGCAAAAAGTTATTAATTTTAAAGCTAATATTAAAAGAATTGGTATGGTTAATTTAGATTCTATTGAAGAGGAAAAAACTGTTAATGCAAGATATGTCTTTTTAACAAATCAGAGAGAAGATTTATTAAAAGCAGAGGATACTTTACTTGAAATAATGAATGAAATGGATGATGTTATGAAAGAGGAATTTTATAATACATTTATGTCTATTAAAGAAGAATTCAAGAAGGTATTTAAAGAGTTGTTTAATGGGGGAAATGCTGATTTAAAACTTACTGATGAAAGTGATTTATTAACAACAGGAATTGATATTGTAGCCTCTCCACCAGGTAAAAAGTTAACAACTATTTCTTTATTATCTGGCGGTGAAAAGACTTTAACAGCTATTTCTTTGTTATTTGCTATTTTGAATGTTAGAAGTGTACCATTTTGTTTGTTTGACGAAGTAGAGGCAGCTTTGGATGAGGCTAATGTAGCTAGATTTGGTAAATATTTGGAGCATTATCGTGATAAGACACAATTTTTAATTATTACTCATAAGAAGAAAACTATGGAATATGCCAATACTTTATATGGTATTACTATGCAAGAATCAGGTGTTTCAAAGCTTGTTAGTGTAAAATTAGAAGACCATGCTGAAGTTATTTAAAAAAGAAAAGACTAAATGGCACGCATTTGGTCTTTTCCTTTGAATGGATCTTTTTTATCAATTTTATCAGTAAAAATAATTCCATTTAAATGATCTAATTCATGTTGAAAAGCAATAGCTAAATCTTCTCGAGCTCTTACTTGTATTTTTTTACCATCAATGTCATAGCCTTCAACGGTTACACGAGCATAACGAGGAACAATTCCTTCAACTTCTCGATTTACACTTAAACAGCCTTCACCACTTTCAACGTAAATTTGCTCAACAGAATTACTAACAATTCTAGGATTTACTAAAGCATAAGTTTCAAATTGTCCTTCATCGTATTCATTTACAACGACAAAGTACCTTTTAGGAACACCTAATTGAATAGCGGCCATACCCATGCCAGGGCGTAAATCATATTTCTCGGCTAATTCTTCAATTTGAGAGTTATGTAAATATTCAATCATCGTGTTAATTAAATCTTTATCTTTCTTAGTAAGAGGAAAGTCGACTTCTTTACTAATTAAACGCAAGCGCTTATCTTTTTCATCTAGTATATCTTTTGTTTTTAGCACTTTAACCACCTCGGTCTTCTTTATTTTACTACATTTTTGCATTTTTTTAAAGTTTCTTTAGAAAGATTTTTTTCTTTTAAAGTAATTTCTAAGAGGATAATAGTATTTTTAATTAGTTGAGCACTTATTTTATCTTCATGATAATAGAAGAGGTCTAAGGCTTTAGAAAGTTTCTTAAATAGATTAATACCTATAAGGTTATTAAAGTTATTTTCAATATTAGAAATATTACCTATAATTAAATCATTTTCAAAGACATTTTTAAAGTCTTCATATTGCCAGATATTTTCAAACAGGTGGGATATATCTTCGTAACCTTGTATTTCACTTAGGTAATTTAAATCAAGATTTTCAAAAAAATTTTTTTCTTCTTTTGTAAAAATAGAAGAGTTTAAATTTTTAATATTTTGTGTCATATCTTTAGTTTGTAGTGAATTGATAACTTCATCGAAGATTAAATTAGTTTTTTTCTCGGATCCATCAGGCCAACTTTCATAAATATTTAAACCATTACGTATTTTTAAATAACCAGTGGGATTATAAGAATAGCTATTGAAAAAGGCTTTTATCAAATGTGAAAATTCATGTACTAAATTAGATATAACATCAGATGTTCCTAGAATAGAACTTACAATAATCTTAGCGGGTTCAATATTTAGTTTTTCATTTTGTAGAGTTATTCCATTAAAGGAAACTGCTAGAGTAAGGATGGTTTCATTATTTTCTATTATGTTGGATAAGCCAAATTCTTCATGCTCATTTATTATGTCGGGTAAAGTTTTATTTTCAATGATTACGTCGGTGTTTTGTATTAAATATTCTATTATATCTTTACAGTATTCGTATTTTGTCAAAAGAGAAAAACACGTGAATAGTATATAATTATAAAATTCATTAGTAGTTTTGTATTTTTTCCTAGTTATTTTTCTTGCTTTAATAAAAAGCTCATTCATTTTAAGATTCATCCTCTCGTTTAAAAAGATATTTCTTTAAACGATTTAATATTTTACTATAAAGTTTTTTGAAAGTAAAGAAAAAGAGAAAAGTCTATTTCTCTTAATAATTAATAAAGCGAGCACCTAGAACAATTACTAATAAGATGAATAATACTAAGATTATTGCATAGCCAGAACCATTATTAGTGTTACTGCTATAATTATTCATAGGGTAGTAGTATGGAGTTTGGTTGCAGCCAGTTGTTCCACCACCGTAGTAATACATAAAATATTCCTCCTTTACTTAATCTATTATAAATTATGTAAATTTACAATAATTGTTAATAAAACTCACCTATAAGTAAATTAAAATTATGCATTTTGTGTTATTATATATTAGAAGGGTGAAAATATGAAAAGAGTGCTTAAAAGTATAGATAAACCATTGCTTATTACTTCTGTTGTTTTATTTTCTTTGGGTTTAATAATGATATTTTCTGCATCTAATGTTACTGCTTATATGTCACATGATCGAAGTACTTATTATTATTTCGTACGACAATTAATTATTTTTGTAGTTAGTTTGTTTGCCTCTTTTTTTATTTTACTGATAAAGCCTAAGCATTATTATGCTGTTTCGGCTCTTGCAATGATAGGTGTTGTTGCCTCTTTAGTAGCTGTATTAATATTTGGAGATCCTCAAAATGAGATGTATGGTTGGTTTAGAGTTGGCTTTTTTAATATTCAACCTAGTGAATTTGCTAAAATAATATCGATAATTTGGTTAGCTAGTTATTATGATGTTAATAAGAATAAATTAACTACATATGGTAGATGTTTGTTTCCTTTGATTCCTTGTATAGCAGTTGCAGCTTTAGTGTTTTTTCAGCCTGATCTTGGTACAACAATTATTTATTGTGCTATAGTTGGCTTGATTTTTTTAGCATCTCCTATACGAAAGGATTTAAAAACTAAGATTACAATTATAGTTTTTAGTTTTTTAGTTTTTGGTGTAATTTTTATTTTAAGTTTTGGAAAAACTATTTTACAGGATAGGCAGATGAGTCGTTTTAATTTTACTAATCCTTGTGAGAAAATTTTGGATGATGGAAATCAAGTATGTAATTGTTACATTGCTATAAATAATGGTGGTTTAACAGGTGTTGGTTTAGGTAATTCGACACAGAAATATTTATATTTACCTGAGCCATATACAGATTTTATATTTGCTATTATAGTGGAAGAGTTGGGTGTTATTACTGGAATTGCTATTATTTTGGCCTATATGTTTTTACTTTATCGTATTTTGAGAATTGGACGTAATAGTAATGATAGGGGAGCTTTGATTTGTTATGGGGTTGCTTGTTATATCTTTATACATATTGCGATTAATTTGTTAGGTATTTTTGGATTAATACCAATAACGGGAGTACCTTTACCTTTTATGAGTTATGGTGGCAGTTTTACAATTTGTTTAATAGTTGCTTTAACTTTTGTACAACGAATAAGTATTGAAAATGGTTAATTTAAAAAAAATTAAAAAAGGGGTCTAAAAACTTCTTTTTTTTTCTAATAATATTATTGGAGGTGGTTTTATTACATTTAAATATAGGTATAGAAAGCAAATTATTATAGGTTTAGTTACCTTGCTTATTGTTCTAGGTGTTGTCTTTTTTAATTGCAGAAAAATTTTTGAGAAAAAAGATACTACGGATAAGACAAAGGTAGTTGCTAAATTTGTTAAGAAGGAGGAAGAAAAAGAACAAAAAGCTGATACTAAGGAGGAAAAAGAAGAAAAGGTTATGTATAAGGTTGATATTAAGGGTGAGGTAAAAAATCCGGGTATTTATTCTTTGGAGGCATCATCACGTGTTATTGATGTTATTAATTTAGCAGGTGGTTTAACGGAAAATGCTAATACTACAGTTATTAATTTGAGTAAGAAAATTATTGATGAAATGGTTATTATTATTTATAGTAATGCGCAAGTTAATGAATTTTCTAAGACAAAAGAATTAGAAGAACAAATTAGCAAGCAATGTCAAGGAGATACTATTAAAAATGATGCTTGTATTGGAGATGATTCTTTAGAAGAAGAGGGGAAAATTTCAATTAATAATGCAACTTTGGAAGAGTTAATGCAATTACCTGGTATAGGTGATGCTAAGGCCAGGGATATTATTAAATATAGAGAAGAAAATGGTCCCTTTAAAGATATAGAAGAGTTAAAAAATATTTCTGGTATAGGTGATAGTTTATTTGCTAAAATTAAGGAAAATATTACTTTGTAATTATTTTTATTTTATTTTAGTAATTATTGTATGTATTTTGTCTTTAGTAAGATTATCTTTACCTAGAAAATCTGTTTTTAGTATTAAAGAGAAGTATTTTTATGGTACTGTTATAAAATATTATTTAAAAGATGATAAATTAACTATTTATCTTAAGGATAAAGAAACTATTATTGGTAATTATTATTTGGATAAATCAGAAATACTAGATATTTCTTTGGGAGATAAGCTTTTTTTACAGGGTAGTTTAGAAGAACCCATGGTAAGTAGAGTTGAAAATACTTTTAACTATAAAAAGTATTTATCTAGAAAAAATATTTTCTATTTTTTAAAAATTGATAAGATAAAGAAAGTTTCTAAAAATAAGAATATTTATTATTTTATAAAGAATTATTTATATAACAGAGTAAAGGATAATCCTTACTTAAGTACTTTTATATTGGGGGATAAAACTTTTCTTTCTGATGAGATAAAAACTATTTATCAAGATATAGGTATATCTCATTTGTTTGCTATAAGTGGAATGCATATAAGTATTTTATCTGGTATTTTGTTAAAATTTTTTAAAAATAAGGAGCGAAGTTATCTAATAGTAAGCTTTCTTCTTGTGATTTATCTTTTATTTATAGATACTTCGCCTTCTGCTATTAGAGGAGTTTTGTTTTTTGTTCTTTTTTCTTTGAATAAGGTATTTTATTTTTATGTTACTCCTTTAAAAATATTTATTCTTACTTTGGTAATTGTTTTATTAATTAATCCTTTTTATGTTTATGATATAGGCTTTCTTTATTCTTTTTTTATTTCTTTTGCTTTAATTTTTTTGAGTAATTATTTATCTTCTAAAAATTATTTTCTTTCTCTTTTAAAAGTATCTTTTCTTTCTTTTTTAGTAAGTATTCCTATTAGTTTGTATAATTTCTATCAGTTAAATTTCTTAAGTATAGTTTATAATTTATTTTTTGTTCCTTATGTTTCTTTATTTTTATTTCCTTTAGAGATTGTAACTTTTATTTTACCTGGAATATCTAAATATACTAATATTTTTACTGTTATATTAGAAAAAAGTGCTTTTTATCTTAGTAAGATATCTTTTGGTAAATTTATTTTTGCTAAAGTTAATTTTATTGTCTATATAGTTTATTTTTTAATAATAATTCTTTTTTTATTACAGATAAGGAAGGGTTTAAAGAAAAATGTTTTTCTATTATTGATAATTGTCATGCTTTGGCATTATTTTTATACTGATAAGCAAGTCTTTTTAGAAATGCTTGATATAGGACAGGGGGATTGTTTACTAATTTATGATAAAAAAGAGGCTATTTTAGTTGATACTGGTGGGATAATTAATAAAGAATTGATGCTTGCTAAAAATAGAATAATACCTCATTTAAAGAGTTTGGGTATTAAGAGGTTAGAAAAATTAATTTTGACCCATGGAGACTATGATCATTTGGGAGAGGCTACTTATTTACTTGAACATTTTAAAGTAAAGGAAGTGATATTAAATAGTAATAAGGTTAATTATTATGAGCAGAAACTTTTAAAGTATAATTATAAATTTAGTAAAGAGGATATGCTTGTTGATTTTAAAGATATAATTTTAATTCAATTAAATGGTGATTTGGAAGATGAAAATCCTAGTTCCCAGGTATATTTAGGGATTTATAAGGATAAGAGTTTTTTACTAATGGGAGATGCTCCTAGTAAAACCGAAGGAGAAATATTAAAGAATTATGACTTAAGTAATATTGATATTTTAAAGGTAGGACATCATGGTTCTAATACTAGTAGTTCTTTGGAATTTTTAGAAAAAATAAAACCTAAAATAAGTTTGATTTCGGCGGGAATAGATAATAAATTTAATCATCCCCATGAAGAGGTTGTAAAAAGATTGAGTAAATATTCTGATGTTTATGTAACGAAAGATTTAGGCAGTATAAGGGTAGATTTAGATAGTTTAAAAGTTACTTGGTATTCAGGATATTATTAGAATTAGCCTAGTTGTTTTATTGATTTATATAAATATTTGTATTACAATAAAGTTGTGATTGAATACTATCTAAGTTGTGTCTATTTGGTATAAGATTTTAAAATTAATATTGGTGGTGGTAGTATGAAAAAAGCAAGTGAATTATATAAGTATGATGAGGTTTCTTTGAAACATGCGTTTTATGATGCTTGTAGTAATAAAGAGTTTAAGGACTATGTGGATAATTTAGATATTAATGAAGAAATTTTAATGAAATATACATCTAGTTTAGAAGATAGTTTTTTGGAATTTCAAAATTGCCAAAAGTGTCGTAGTTTAGAAAACTGTTCTAATAAGATAAAGGGGTATTGCTACAAGGCACAAAAAGATAATAATCTTATAACGTTTTCTTATGAGAGGTGTCTTAAACTTTTAAAAGTTGAAGAAGAAAATGCTTATAAGGATAATTTAGAGTTATTTGATATGCCTAAAAGTATAAAGGATGCTAATTTTAAAGATATTTATAAGGATGATAAGCTAAGAGTGCCTATAATTAAGTATTTTAAAGAATTTATTGATAATTATAGCAGTGATGTAAAACCTAAGGGATTATATTTAACAGGCTCTTTTGGATCAGGAAAGACTTATCTTATTGCTGCTTTATTTAATGAATTAGCTAAGAAGAAGGTAAAAAGTGTTTTGATATATTATCCAGAATTTTTAAGGAGTTTAAAAGCATCTTTTCAAGGAGATTATGTTGAACGATTTAATTATATTAAGAAAAGTCCTTTATTGTTGCTAGACGATATAGGTGCGGAAAATTGTAGTAATTGGTCTAGGGATGAGGTTTTAGGACCAATATTGCAATATCGAATGGAAAATAATTTACCTACTTTTTTTACTTCTAATTTAACTTTGGAAGAGTTAGAAACTTCTTTAGCAATAACTTCTTCTGGTGTTGATAAAGTAAAGGCAAGACGTATTATTGAAAGAATAAAGCAATTAACA
Source organism: uncultured Bacilli bacterium (assembly GCA_947594675.1). Next base: position 8,639 of record CANQEF010000008.1, on the reverse strand, counting down.
CAAACATTAGAGCTAGTTAGTAAAAATAGAAGATGTGTTAAGTAATTGACAAATAATGAGATATTAGGTATAATAACCCCTAGTTTTTGGGGGATATTATGGATATTTATATTATAAGAGGAAAGATGATTATATTGATGGCTGTTTCTCTTTTCCTTTTGGCTATTGGATTGGAATTATTTGATTTTGATAGTATTGATTTTAATGATTTAACTTTTGAATATATAAATATTAAAGATATAGCTACAGCAAGTAGTAGTATAAAGAGTAATAAAAATACAATCTTAAATAGTATTTTTGATAATAATCCAATAAATAAAGGTGCTTTAGAGGAGTTAGTTTTTCAACCTATAAAAGAGGAAAAAAAGACAATTAGTAATGCTGATATTTGGCATTTACCAACACAGGTGGGTCAGATTACGCAGTATCCTAGTTATTATCATGCTGCTTTTGATATTACGAGTTATAGGGGTACTATGGAAAATATATATCCTGTTGCGAATGGTGTAATTTCGGGTATTTTTTAAGACAATGCCGGTGCTTTAATAGTTACAATATCCCATAATATAAATGGTGTTAATTATACATCACAGTATGTGCATTTATCTTCTTATGCTCAAGGATTATATGTAGGTCGTCCTGTAACTATAAATGATGCTATTGGAAGGATGGGTATGACTGGTATAGCTACGGGAGTGCATTTGCATTTGGCTGTAGTTGATTGTAAATTGTTTGATAGTAATGATCCTTATTGTAAGGATTTGAATGGTTTTTTTAATTATGCTAAGAGACGTTATAATGAAGGTTTTAATGGATTAGGTTCGTTAATTAATGTGCCTTATAGTTGGTAAATTACAAAAAATATAAAAAAAACTTTGTAATTTTAAGATTTAGTGGTATAATTAGCTTTAGAAAGGAGTGGGAATTTGATCCCACTTCTTATTGTTTAGGAGGCTTATGAAGGGAAAAATTGAACAGGCAGTAGGAGAGAAGATTAAAGACTTAAATGTTTTTATTGATGATGCTTATCTATCTACTGAAGAGGGAAAAAATATTTTTAATATTGTTTTAGATAGTAATGAAGTAATTGATTTAGAAAAGATTACTGAGGCATCAAGAATAATTAATAAAATTGTTGATGAGGAAAAAATATTATCTGATGATATTTTTGAGTTGGATATATTTTCAAAAGAAAAAGGAGAGTGATTATTATGAATGGAAAAGAATTTAAAAAGGCCCTTGATAATATTGTAAAAGAAAAAGATATTGATCCCGAGGTAGTTTATAATGCTATGGAATTGGCTTTAACATCTGCTTATAAGAAAAATTTTAAATCAAAAACAAATGTAAAAGTATTATTCGATAGACAGACGGGTGATATAAAGGTATATTCTTATTTGACTGTTGTACCTGATGATAAGATGACTAAGGAAGAGTATGATGATTATGTTTTTGAAAGCTATGCTTTAGATGATGAAAAGGATACTAAAGTAGAAGAAGAATCTAGTGAAGAAAATGATGAGGAACCAACTAAAGTTAAAGAGAGTATTTCTTATTTTAATCCAGAGATTGAAATAAAATTGAGTGACGCTAAAAAGATTGATAAGACATTGGAAATTGGAGATACAATTGATACAGAAGTTACACCAAAGGATTTTGGTAGAGTTGCTACTTCAACAGCTAAGCAAGTTGTGATTCAAAAAATTAGAGAGGCTGAAAGAAATAGTATTATGGATGAATTTGGTGATAAGCAAGATGAATTATTAATTGGAACAGTTGCTTTGGAAGATACGGATAATTATTTTATAGATTTAGGTAGAACAAATGGTATTTTGCCTAAAAAGGATATTATTCCGGGAGAAAAAATAGAGATGGGTTCTCAAATAAAGGTTTATGTTTCTAAAGTAGATAATAGTGGTAAAAACTTATTAATTTTATTAAGCAGAAGACATTTTGGTTTTGTAAAAAGACTTTTCGAATTAGAAATTCCTGAATTATCTGATGGAACAGTAATGCTTTATAGTGTTGCTAGAGACCCTGGCAATAGAAGTAAAGTTGCTGTATACTCAGAAAATCCTAATGTAGATCCAATAGGAGCTTGTATTGGTGAGAAGGGTTCAAGAATAGGAAGAATTATTGAAGAGTTGCATGGTGAGAAATTGGATGTTGTTCGCTATGATAAGGATCCAGCTATTTTCATTGAAAATGCTTTGTCTCCAGCTAAAGATTTGATGGTTGCAATTACGGATCTTAAAAAACAGGAGGCAATGGTTATTGCTGATGGAGATAATTTTTCTTTGGCTATTGGTAAAAAAGGACAAAATGCTCGTTTAGCATCAAAACTAACACACTTTAAAATTGATATAAAAACTACAGAACAAGCAAAAGAGGCAGGAATTAATTTTAGACAATGAAAGTAAGAAAAATTCCTTTAAGAACGTGTGTAGTTACTAAAGAGAGTCTTCCTAAACAAGAGCTTTTACGAATTGTAAGAAATAAAGAGGGGGAAGTAAAAGTTGATGAAGGTGGAAAATTAAATGGGCGAGGAGCATATATTAAAAAAGATATTGAAGTTTTAGAGAAAGCCAAAAAAACTAAAATATTGGAAAAAAAGTTAGAATGTAAAATAGAGGATAGTATCTATGAAGAAATAAGAAAAATAATAGAAAGTTGAGGTGGAGTTTATGATGACAGTTGAAGATTATGCAAATGATGTAGGAAAAACTGTAGAAGAGGTAATCTCTTTATGTGAAAAAATTGGCATAGAGTGTCAAGATGAAACATCAACATTAGATGAGGAAAGTATTATTTTACTTGATAATGAATTACAAGATCAGGAAGATTATATTACAGGGACAATTGAGGATTTAGAGGAAAAAAGACTTGATGAAGAAGTAACTGATAAGGCAGAGGAACTTGCTAGAAGTACAAAGATTGATTTAGATAATGAAACTTCATTTACTAAGGTTAAATCAAAAAGTACGAAGAAGACTGAAAATATAAAGAAGGATTTCTTTAATGAAAGAAAAAAACTTTATAAACATCGTGAGAAGTTACAGAGTAATGAGATGCCAAAAGATGAAAATATAATTTTATATCATGAGGGAATGACGGTTAATGAACTAGCTAGCTTATTGGATGTTGCTGCTACGCAAATTATTAAGAAATTAATGACTTTGGGTGTTATGGCTAATGTTAATCAAGCGGTTGATTATGATACAGCGGAAGTTGTTGTCTCTGAATATGATAAGGTTTTGAAAAAGGAAGAAACTGCTGATATTTCTAATTTTGAAAATTTTGAAATTGAAGATTGTGAGGAGAATTTGGTACCTAGAGCTCCTGTTGTTACAATAATGGGACATGTTGATCATGGTAAAACAACTTTACTTGACACAATTAGAAAAACTAATGTAGCAAGTGGTGAGGCTGGAGGAATTACGCAAGCGATAGGTGCTTATTCTGTAAAGTGTAATGGAAAGGATATTACTTTTATAGATACTCCGGGGCATGCTGCGTTTACGGAAATGCGTGCTCGTGGTGCATCTATTACAGATATTGTTATTATTATAGTGGCTGCTGATGATGGTGTTATGCCACAAACTAAAGAGGCAATTGATCATGCTAAGGCTGCTAATGTTCCTATAATTGTTGCAATAAATAAGATTGATAAGCCTGAGGCTAATGTTGATAAGGTAATGAGTGGTTTAGTTGAAAATGGTCTTACTCCAGAAGAATGGGGTGGAGATATTATTGTTAATAAGATTTCAGCTGCAACGGGTGAAGGTGTTAGTGAGTTATTGGAAAATATTTTACTAGTGGCAGAGATGCAAGAATATCGGGCAAATCCGGCTCGCTATGCAACGGGAGCTGTTATTGAATCTAAAAAAGATAGTAAAGTTGGTTCAGTTGCGACACTTTTGATTCAAAATGGAACTTTAAGATTAGGTGATCCAATTGTTATTGGTAATTATGCTGGTAAAGTTAGGACTTTAAAAGATGATAAGGGTAAAAATATCGTAGAGGCTGGTCCTTCTACTCCGGTTGAGGTTACTGGTATTTCTGAAGTACCTAGTGCTGGAGATAAGTTTATGGCCTTTGAGTCTGAGAAGAAAGCTAAAGAAATAGCTACTTCAAGACAACTTCGTTTTAAAGAAAAAGACACTAATTTTTCTGGTATGTCTTTAGAGGATTTATTTGGTCGTATTCAAGAGGGGATTAAAGAAGTTAATATCGTTTTAAAAGCAGATGTAAATGGAAGTTTGGAAGCTGTAAAAAATGCTTTGGAAAAAATTGAAGTTGAAGGTGTAAAGGTTAATGTTGTTAGAGCGGCTGTTGGAGCAATAACGGAAAGTGATGTTGTTTTAGCTAGTGCATCTCATGCTTTAATAATTGGTTTTAATGTTCGAGGAAATACGGCTACGTTGGAGACGGCTAAACAATATAATATAACTATTAAAACTTATGATATTATATATAAAGTTGTTGAAGATATGGAAAGCGCAATGAAGGGAATGCTTGATCCAGAATTTGAAGAAAAGACAATCGCTACTTTAGAAATTCGTCAAATATTTAAATTTTCTAAGGTTGGTTTAATTGCTGGTTGTCATGTAACAAGTGGTGTTGTTAAGAAAGATGCTAAGGCTCGCTTAATTAGAGATGACGTTGTTATTTATAATGGTCAAATTAAATCACTTCAACATGAAAAAGATCAGGTAAAAGAAGTTAAGAAAGATATGGATTGTGGTATAACTTTGGAGAATTGCCAAGATTATAAAGAAAAAGATATTATTGAAGTTTATGAATTAGTTGAAGTAAAAAGAGCTTAAATTAATAAGCCTTTTTGTTTTGAAGGGAAAAGAGGAATAATATGGTAAATGTGAAAATAGAAAGATTAAATCATACTTTTCAAGAAGAAATTAGTATGATTTTGATGAGCGAAATAAAGGATGAAGATATTAAATTTGTTACTATAACGGGAGTAGATATTACTAATGATTTGAGCTTTGCTAAGGTTTATTTTACTGTTTTGGATGAGAGTAAAAAGATGCAGACTTTAAAAGCTTTGGAAAAAGCCTCTTCATTTATAAGAACTAAGCTCGCTCAACGTGTGGAAATAAGGCATACTCCGGAATTAAAATTCATATTTGATACATCAATTGAATATGGTAATCATATAGAGGAAATAATTGAAAATATTAATAACAAGGAGTAGCTTATGGGACAAAAGGAACTCAAAAAATTAATTGCTTTAAATAATGAAGAGGCTGGAAGGATGGTAAATAGTTATTTTTTAGAATACGTTAAGGCGATTTTAATGGATAAAAATGCTAATAATGGAAAGATACTTATTACTAAATTGAAGGAGTATTTGCAAATTATTAAGCGGGAAAATAGTTATTATAAGTACTTGTTGAAAAATTTTGCTAAGATAAGAAATGAGGATGCTTATGATGATTTACTTTTTAATTTGGATATTTTAAATGAAAAAAGTTATTTGTATTATGATCATTTATTAGAAGATTATGAGCAAAATAAGGAATCTAATTATAATTTTGTTTCTAGTAAAGATTTTAAATCGCTTATTGAAAGAAAAGACTATGAGGAGAAGACGGTTTCTTTGGTAATGAGTTTTGAAGATGTATTTAGATATTTTTCTAATGAAGATGCTGTATATTATTTAGTTACGAGGACTAAGATTTTAAAAGATGCTAGTGATTACTATGGCTGCTATTTAATTGAGGATAAGGGAATTATTAAAGATGTTAATATTTGTGTTCCACCGGTTGATGATTGGTCTTCTTTACTTATTAATATTTATTTATATCAAGTGGGGATAATTGCTTTTAATAATATTGGCAAACTAGCTAATTTTTCTTATAATGAATTGGCTAATAATGCAGTTTTAAAGTTTAAGGAAAAGCAATTAGTTATAGATAAGTAAAACTTGAATAAAAATCTTTTAAAAAAGAAACTTTTATGTTATACTAAGAAACACTTGAGGTGGTTTGAATGAGTGAAATTTTAACGGATGAACAATTGAAAAAAACATTGGAAATAAAAAATATTAAGAATTTGATGAGAGATAGGAAACAAAAAGAGGCTAGAGATAGAATTTTAAAGTATGTTGAGGAAAATCCAGATGATTATTATGGCTTATTTAGAGCGGGCAGAATTTTGATTGATTTTTCTTGTTATGATCAGGCAAAAGAATTATTATTAAAGGTTGCTGAAAGTGATTGTGACAATAGATTTAGTGCAATTGCTACTCTAGGTGTGATAGAGGAAAAACTTAATAATACTGAAAAAGCAGTGGAATATTATCAAAAAGCGATTTTTGAGAGTGAAAATATTGAAATATTTGCTATCGAGTCTTTCTGTAATATCTTAATACGTCAATCTAAGTACGATGAGGCATTAAAGTTAATATCTCTTATTGAAAAGTCTTATCCGGATAATTATAATCTTTTGCTTTCTCGGATATATACTGCAAAAAAAGATTATGAAAAGGCTAATGAATGTTTGGACAAAATTTTTGAAAGTGAATTAAATACGACTACTTTTAATCGAATGGTTTATTTACAAAAAGTTATTGTTAATAAATGTTTAAGTAATTATGATAAAGCTCTTTATTATGTAAATAAATTGAAAAATAAGAAAGATTATTTTTATAAGAAATCTCTTCCAGAAGAGGCATCAATTTACTATGGAATGGGTAATTATAAAATGGCTTATGATGTTTGTTTGAAGTGTGATCCTAATAATTCTAAGGTAAATTTTATAATGGCGAATGCTAATATTGATTTAGGTAATATTTCTAAAGCTAAGGATAATTATTTAGTAGCGATTAATGCTAATAATGATGTGATAAGGGTAAAATCTTTTAATTCTTTAGGTGATATTTATTGTGAAAATAGGGATTATGACAAGGCTTTAGAGTATTATAATTTGGCGGTTGAAAGTAATTATGTTTTTTCTAGAAATACATATTTTAAAATGATTGGTGTTTATTTAAGAAAAGGTGAATATGATAAGGCTTATCAGTTATTACAAAGAATAAAAGATGGTTATGCGGGATTAAGTAATGAATCGTTATATAAGGTTTTAGAGACTTTTCTTTGTAATAAATTAGGTTATCCTATAGTTAATGATGATTTATCTTATAAAGAAATGATGGTTTTAAATCATGATGATTCAAAAGTTATTAGTCATATTAGAAATTTTCAATCTAAGACGAGACCAAAGTTTTTTAATCTAGATCTTGAGAATCTTTATTTTTCTATTAAGGAAGAGTTAGATATTGACAAGAGGGTCGAGATAAAACCTTTGGATACGTATGATTTTCATTTAGAAAATATTGGTTATTTAGATGAAAAAATTGCTGATAAGTTGAGGGTTATTACTATACCTAATTCGGATTGTATATTGGATATGTTTCCAACATTTGAACTTACTTTAAAAGATAAAATTAATAAAGAAAATGGTAAATTGCAAAAAATCAAGTAAATCTTGGTTCTTAAACGTTAAGGAGTGGTGAAAGAAATTTTTCCACTTTTTTCATTTGTAGAAATCTTGGTAGTTATTAGTACTTTTGCTTTAACGTTAGAGAAATTTTTAAATTTAAAAGCAACTCTTTTATAGCATAACAGATAAATACAAATATTTTATAAGCTTGACTAAATAATTCAGAAAAAAATATTGAATTATAATTATTTTGAGGAGGTAATGGAATGTTAGAAGTGTTGATATAATAGAAAATAATTTGGTAAAGAAGTCTGGTGTTCTTGCAAAAACTAGGGTTATTTAATGGTTATTCTTTATGGAAATGAATGAATTAAATTATATTGGTTTAGCACCTAAAAATCAATAAAAGAAGTAATTGAAGAGCTAAAACTTAGAAAATAATTAAAGTAAATTGTGGAAACATAATTTTTTTTGTAAAGGCAATGTAAAATTATTAAAAAAATAATTTAATTATTTACTTTTTAAGTATTTTTTTGTATTATTATAGGTAAGTAGTGGTTGATAGTGGTGAAAAGTGGGGGATGTCCTATGTTTATGGGTGAATATCATCATAGTATTGATGATAAGAAAAGACTTATAATACCTGCAAAATTTAGAGAACAGCTGGGTGATGAATTTATAATTACTAGGGGAATTGAAAATTGTCTTTTTGCTTATCCTATTAAAAATTGGGAAAAGATAATCCAGAAACTAGAAACTTTACCTTTTACTAAAAAAGATGCTCGTCAATTTATTCGTTTCTTTCTATCAGGAGCCACTACAGTAGAATTTGATAAACAGGGTCGTGTCAATATTGCTCAGCCACTGATTGATTATGCTAAAATTCAAAAAGATTGTGTTATAATTGGAACTTCAGATCGTTTAGAAATTTGGAGTAGTGAGGCATGGGATGAGTTTTTCAATTCTACTAAGGACAATATGTCGGACATAGCCGAGAACTTATTTGAAGAAAGTGTGAATATCTAATGGAAAAACACTTAAGCGTCTTGTTAAATGAATCTATTTCCTCCCTAAATCTAAAAGAAAATAGTATTGTAGTTGATTGCACGCTAGGCTATGGAGGACACAGTAGTAACATCTTAGAACGGGTAAAAAAGGGGTTTTTATTCGCCTTTGAC
>CANQEF010000007.1 GCA_947594675.1 uncultured Bacilli bacterium | reverse complement strand
TATGCCAATCAATTTGAATATTGCTTATGCTGAATATCATAATTAATTATCAGTCATTTTGTTTAACACAACTTAAATTATAAAAAAAGAAACTGTCAAGAAATTAATTTGTTAATTTCCGGAAGCCCCTTTAATTTTTTTCTTGCTAAAAAATTTACAATCAAATATTAATATATAAATATTAGAAATTATAATTATACAATCAGTTATTAAGCCTGATAAAGAGAATATAGATGAATCATATATAAGCCAAATTACATAAACTATTATCGCTATTAAGACAACAAATTTTTTTTCTTTTGTAAAAGAATATCCCTCAATCAAACTAGCAATAATAGGTAATATATCAATTAATGATTTATAACATAGTAATCCACCAAATATTCTTATTGGAACACTGCATAAATAAATTAGTTTTGAGTTTTTCAATTTATAAAATCCTGTATTAAATATCATATCACAAGCACAAATAAATAATCCACTGTAAGCATTTAATAAAAAATAGTGCAAACAAAACAATATATTTCCTATAATTTGAAAACCTAAAATATTATGAGTATTTTTTCTGTAATAACTTATTAAAAGAAATAACCATGCAACAATTCCAATTGTTTGAACAATAATAAAACTATTCATAATTATTAAATTATATTAGGTACAATACCCTTTTTTATTTGTTTTCTATAATATAGATTAACAAAAAAGTAAAATAAGACATTATATGGTCTTTTTAAAAAAGCAGTTGTAAATATTGTTCTTTTTAAAATACTTCTAAAAGAATATACTTCATTATATAATTTCCAATATGCTTTTGTTAGTTCTTCAGGTGTCATATTTTTAGGAATATGTACTGCTTCACAAGAATTATAGGAGTACATATCAGTATTGTAAATTCTATTTTGTTTTTTCATTTCTTCATAATATTCAGTTCCAGGTATTGGAGTTAATATATAAAATCTAGGAACTGCAATATGATTTTTGGCAACAAATTTTGCTGTTTCTTTAATTGATTCTAAAGTATCGCCTTCTGCTCCAACAACCATTTCAGTAGAAATATCTATACCATGTTTTCTAATTATTTTAATTTGTTCTGCATATTTATCTGGATTTGCCCAAGCTTTATGCATACCTATTAAACTTTCTTTAGAAATACTTTCCAACCCAAAACTTAATACATAACAACCACTTGAAGCAATAATATCTAATAATTCTTCATCTTTTGCAATATCAATTGAACATTGTGTCATCCAATGCATTTTTAATTTTTTTATTTCAGCACATAATTTAATTGCATAATCTCTATTTGAAAAGATATTATCATCTAATAGTAAAAATTGTTTAAATCCAAGTTCTTTTATCTTTTTAATATCTCTTATTACTTCAGGTATTTCTCTTTTTAAATATTGTCCCTTATATAAACAATAAATTGAACAAAAACTACAAGTTTTAGGACATCCCCTGCCTGCTTGAACAGGAAGAAAATTTCCTATGTTTTTATCTAAAATCAATTCATATTTTGGAAGGGGATATGTTAATTTTGTTAATTTTTTCTTATATACCTTTTTTAATTTGCCTTCTGAATAATCCTTAATCATTTCTCCCCAAGTTTCTTCGGAGTCGCCTATCATAACTGAATCACAATATTTTTTTGCTTCTTCGGGCATTAGGCTAACCATATATCCACCTAAAACCACTGTTTTTCCTCTTTTTTTAAATTCTTGAGCAATTGCAATTGTTCTCATTACTGCATGTCCCATACTACTAATACCAATCAAATCGGCATCAGTATCAAAAGGAACATCTTCAATAGTTTCATAACAAATGTCAACTATGTAATCTTCTGGTGTTAGTGCAGCAAGTAAGGGAAGTGCTAATCCAACAAAATATAATTTTTTCTTTTTTACTAAATTCCCATACTGATCGTAAGGTGTTGGTTGAATTAATAATATTTTTTTATTTTTTTTCTTCATTTATTATCACTCCTATAATACTATCAATCTTCTTAATTTAATCATTAATACTTTTACTATATAAAAGAATGCTGAAAAATAATTTATACATGAATATAATTTTGATTTTCTATTTTTCCAGGCTAGTTTTAATGATAACTTATAGTATTCATGTGTAAATTTTCTAACACTCATATATTTGGGTTTCAAAATACAATGAAATAAATCTTGTTTTTTAGAATCTTTATCTAATATTTCATCTTCATATTTTTTATATATTCCTGATCCTTGCATAGGAGTAAATATAGATATAGTTGGTATAATATCACGAGCAGCAATCCAATTATATAAATTTTTAAAATCTTGCTTTTTCATTTCTTGGTGTACAATAAATAAACCTGCACAAATTATATTATATTTATTAAGTATTCTTATACATTCTAAATTATCATTAATCGTTGTTTTTTTGTTATATGAATCTAATTCATTATTATTAGTAGCCTCAAGACCTACCATAACTAATGATAATCCTATTTCGGCTAATTCTTTCATAATATCTTCATTATTCGCTATAAAATCGGCTCTACCATATATCAAATATTTTTTCTTTATTTTATTTTTCTTTATTTGTTTAATAAATTCAAGTAAATAATCTCTATCTACTAAAAAATCATCATCAGTAATATGAATATTTTCCACATCTAGCGATTTAATTTCTTTAACTAAATTTGAAACGCTCCTACAAGCATACTTTCCACTATTTCTATTAGTGCAAAAACAAAATGAACAATTTTTTTTACAACTATATGAATTTTTAATAAGAGCCAATGGATGAAAGATTAAATATCTAAATTTTTCTTTATTATTGTAGAAAAATGTTCTATCAGGTATAGGTAAATCTTCAGGGCTTTCCGATATTTTTTTGTTTATAATCCATTTATTATCTTTTTTATAGCATATTCCAAGTATATCTTCTAATTTTGACTTTTTATCTTTTTTACTAATATAATCAATAAGTTTAATAAAATTATTTAATCCACTTAAATGATAAATGTAATCAACTGAAGAATCATAATAATTTTTATAGTTGATTTCTGCATTACTACCACCTATTATAATTTTAATATTAGAATTAAATTTTTTAATTATTTTAGTAAATTTTATCATTAAAGTTTGTTGATTAATATATCCTGTTATACATACAATTTGAGGATTTAATTGTTTTAATTTTTTCTTTAATGGTGTTAAATCATATCTTCTATCATATATATATGGATCATAACCATTATCTTTTAATACTGTATATAGATATTCTAATTCTAATGGCTCGTGTTCAATTAAATTGGTAAAACTAAATATTCCAACTGTTTCTGGTTTAATTAGAAGAATTTTCATTTTCTATACCTCTATTTTTATATTTTTTATTAAATGTATGAAAGATACCTGCTAGATATATTCTTGGATAATTTACATAATAAAGAAAATCAAATTCTAATTTAAATAACCATTTAGGTAAATTTTCAGGTTTCATTAACACACTTGTTCCACCTGTTCTTTTATATTTATAATTATTTAACTTTCCCTTATTTTCTTCATAAACAGGTGTTCCTTTAAATGGAATTAAAATACTAAACAATACCCATATCAATTTTTCTTCTCGTATAAATTTATTAATATTCATAAAGTCTTTATGTTTGAAGTCGTAATTAATTACAAATAGACCAACACAAACCATTTTATAATCCCTAAGAATTTTTACTGCTTCTTTATTAAGTTTTACACTAGAATTTTTATTGTATTTTTCTAAAGTCTCATCATCTACTGCTTCTAATCCTACTAACATATCTCTAAAGCCTGCCTTATATAATAAAGGCATTATATCTTTACACTTAACAATACTATCAGCTCGAGCAAAAATCATAAATGTTTTAAAACATTTTCTTTCAATCAATTTTTCACAAATTGATTTAACCCTTTCTTTATTAACTAAAAAATCATCATCTACAAAAAATATCTTATCATTATCTAATTCAATTATTTCATCTACAACTCTATCAATATCTCTTTCTTTATATGAACAACTATTAAATTGCCTAGAAATACAAAACTTACATTGTTGTGGACAAGAGAAAGACCCTTTCATTAATGAAAAACAACCCTTTGCTAAAACTCTATATTTCTTTCTATTTTCATAAAATAAGCTTCTATCTGGTTTTATACCATAATCGTTTATTGGTTTTCCTTTTTCATTTTCAATCCAATTGCCATTAATTTTATATGCCAATCCTGATGAATTAGATAAATATTTTGTATCAAAGTTGTGTTTAACCGCATTACGAAGCGAATCTAATCCATTGTCATAATATACATAATCAATATCATCTAACATAAAATCTTGGTGATTAATTGTAACTTCAGCACCACCAACCATTATCTTAATATTTGGCTTAACTTGTTTAAGTCTTTTTATTAATTTTAAAGCATACCAAGCTGTGTAAGAAATAATAGAGAAGCCAATAAAATTAATGTTATTTTCTTCAATTTTTTTAATCAATCTTTTAAATCTAAAAAGTGGACTATATAAGCTTTCATCATATATCATACAGTTTCTATTTTCTGATTTTACAACTGACATAATATATTCCAATCCTAATGGCTCTACACTTGCAACTCTTTTATCATAATGAACTCTAACAAACATATAATTATTTTTTATAGATTTCATATTAAAACCATCCTTTTCTTTTTGTATCATAAGCAGTTTTAAATAATGTTCTTACCATTATTTTAGGATAAGTTAAAACATGAAGCCAATAATATCTAAATTTAAACATAAATGCACTCATGTGTTCAGGTGGGATAGTTACATGTAAGCCATCTCTATTTTTAGCTTTAAAATTAACTAATTGATCCTTATATTGCTCATAAGCATCTGTTCCTTTATATGGAGTAAAAATACCAAACACCATCCAAAGCAAATTATTTTCTCGTATAAACTTAATAAGATTTTTAAAATCTTGTTTAGTTGATGTGTGGCTAACAACAAATAAACCATTACATACAATATTATTTTCGTGACAATATTTTATTGCCAATATATTATCATCTTTAGATGTTTGCTTATTATATTCTTTTAGTTGTTCATCACTAACTGCTTCAAGACCAATAAGTAAATCTCTAAAGCCTGCTTTATAAGCAAGAGGTAAAATATCGGGATTATCAGCAATAAAGTCTGCTCTTGAATAAGCCATAAATTGCTTTTTTATTCCTTTTTCAATTATCTTTTCACAAAACATTTTTACTCTTTCTTTATTAAAGAAAAAAGTATCATCAACAAACCAAATTTTATCGTGTTTAATTGATTCAATTTCTTCAATTACCTCATCTAATGCTATTTCTGTATATACACCATTATTCATTTTAGTACAATAGCAAAAATTACAATTAAAAGGGCAGGAGAAAGAAGCTTTTGAAAGAGCAAATTTGCCTTTCATAAATATAAAGTTTTTCTTTAATCCTCTATAAAATTCTGTTCTATCAGGTTTTACTATAAAGCCTTTTACTGCTTTGCCTTTTTCTTTAACAACCCATTTACCATTCTTTTTAAAACATATTCCTGTTTGTTTGTCTAAAACTGATGTTTTTAAATTTCCTTGCCAAATATTTTTTTGAGTTTGTAAGCCATTATCATGATATACAATATCCACATCATCAGTACAAAAGTCCATATAATTTAATTCGGCTTCTGGACCTCCAACTTGAATAGTTATATCTGGGAATAATTTTTTGAGTTGTTTTGCTCTTTTTAAAATATAATCTACTGTATTAGCATTAGCATTAAATCCAATATAGTTATATCCTTCTTTTTTAATTTTTTTCTTTATTCTAGCAAGTCTAAAAAACCAAGAGTGTTGAAATTCATCTAAAATTTCACATTTAATGTTCATATCTCTGCATAATCCTGCAACATACTCTAATCCTAGTGGCTCAAGGTTAGCAACAATAGATGAATATTTTGGTCTAATTAATAAAACTTTTAATTCTTTCTTCATTATTTACCTCCTATTAATTTTTTGAAATATTGTATGTTAACTTTAAATGCACCGACTGTTAATTTTAAAGTGTCATGTAAACCATATTTTTTTACCATATACCACCAACTTTTAGGATTTGCAGTTATTTTGTAGTAGAGTAGCATAGTGTACCAATAATATTTTCTAATAGATATTTTTGAGGGTTTAACAACCAAATGTGCTAAATCCCATTTCTCATATTCATCTTCTCTTATTATGAAATCCTTTTTGTATTGCTCATACATTTCAGTTCCTCTTAATGGTGTTAAAGGTTGAAGATTAACAAATATTAGTCCTAACTTTTTAATCCATTTTGCTAGTGCGTTAAAATCGGCTTTTGTCCAATCTAATCCTAATATAAATGTTCCATAACATTCAACATCATATTTTTGTAATATTTCAACTGCTTTTTCGTTAGTTGAAACCTGTGTTCTTTTATTATAATTATCAAGATCATTACTACTACAAGATTCTAGTCCTACAATTACTGCACGAAGTCCAACTTCTTTAAATCTTTTAATTACTTTTTCATTATTCGCTATAAAATCGGCTCTACCATAAACCAAGTATCTTTTTTTTATATTGTTTTTTTCTAATAAATAACAAAATTCTAATAATCTTTTTGGATTAAATAAGAAATCATCATCTACAATATAAATTTCAGTTTCAGAAATTGTTTTTAATTCTTCAATAATATTGTCTAAATCTCTTGCAAAGTACTCATCATCTGTTATTTGTCTACAAAAACAAAATTTACAATTATATGGACAACCAAATGAGGTTTTCATTAAACTACAATTTCTGTGAAACATATAATAGTATTTTTTCCTATACTTATTAACTTTTTCTCTATCAGGAAACAAATAATTGAAACTTGTTTCTTTTTTTACTTTCTTTTGATTTTTAGTATAAATACACTCAATTTTTTTCTTATCTTTTTTGTTTTCTAAACTTTCTAAAATAGAAATAAAAGTTTTTATTCCATTTGCTCTAATTATATAATCTATATTTTTATCTTCAAAATCTTCTGGATTAACTTCAGCATGAACTCCACCAACTAAAACTTTGATATTAGAATTAAATTCTTTAACTTGTTTAGCATAATTTTTTATAATATTAACATGAGATATATAACCTGTAATTCCCACTACATCAGGTTGATATTTTTTTAAAAAATAGGAAATTTTTTTCTTTTCAATAATCATATCTACAATAACAACCTCATGTCCTAATGGCTCAATATTTGATGATATGTATTCTAATTCTAATGGCTCACATATCATAACATTTTGAAGCCCAATAGTATCTTTATGTGGTTTTGGTCTAAACAATACTACTTTCATTTTTATCCTCCTTTAACACATGATACTTTGGGAATTTATATTTATATTCCAATAAGCTTCTTCCATGTTTTACAAAATAATTTATAAATTTATTTGAATGATGTGCATAAAAATATCTTTTTTCTAAACTTGCACCAAATTTTAATTTAGTTTCTTCTGATGTTTGTCCAAAATCTATTATGCTACAATTATTTTTTATTGCATATTTTACTATATTAAACAACATATAATAATATAAATCTGTTGTATCAATAGAATAATCCATACCACAAAGCATAAATATTAATTTTTCTTTTACTTTTTTTAATAGTACAAAACCCATAGGTTTAGTATCTTTCATAAAAATAAGTTTTGTGGCTTCTACTTTATCAAAAAAGCCTTTTTCTAGTTTTTCTAGTTTGTAATTAGATTTATTATATGTATTTAAATAAAGTGGATATATGTCTATACTATCATCATCTATTTCTTTAATCTTGAAATTAGTGCAATTATCAATTGCTTTTTTTATTCTTCTTCTATAAGAACTTCGCAAATTGTTTAAATAATCGCTTTCGTTTTTGAAATTATTATAAAATATACAAGTTGGTAGAGTTTCTCCTAAAACAAAATCTTTATGATCTTCTACGTTTTTAACATTTAAAACTAAAACAGGACCTTTAATAGTTTTAGCAAAATCTAAAACTAAATTTTGATTATTTGTTATAAATCCTTCTTCACTCAATGAACATGGATAACCTATCACACTTGTATTTAAAGATAAATTTAATTTACCAAATGTAAAAATATTCATCTTCATTTTATATATGATTATGTAAGCATAATCATTGTTATTCTCAACATAAAAGTATTCTTGCTGATATTTATTTTCTAATTTTAATAATTTTAAAAGCTTTTTATCAAAAGGAAAATGCAATTTGCTTTCATTCGGAAAAGTTTTACATTTAGTAACTATTAAATTATTATTTAATCCTTTTTTCATACACTACATACCTCTTATGTAATCCATCACACAGAGCTTGACATACACTATTTGAATCTTTATTTTCTTCTAATATCCATGATGATTTTATTTGATTGATGTTATACTTTTTTACTGCAATAAAAACTTGATTTAATAATCCTAAAACCAAACCACTTTTACGATATTCTTCTAATATTCCATATTCCATAATTTTTCCAACTCGTATTTTTTTACCAAAAAATATATTTTTAATAAAATGTTTTGCTCCAAAAGCATCGCCTTTTTTTACTAATTCATTAAAATCTGGATACCACATTACAAATCCAACAGGTTTACCATTATGAAAAGCAAATATTAGTGAATCTTCTTTCATAAATAGAAATAACTCTTTAAGCATTTCTTTATCTTCTTCATAATCTCGACTATAATAATAACGATGGTTATTAAATGCTTTATTATTTAAATCAGTATATATTTTAGAATAATAATCAAATTTTCTTTTATCAAAGCATTTAAAAGTATAATTCTTATCTAGTTTTTCTATTAAGCTATCATATCTTTTAATTCTATTGTAATCTACTTTTGTTTTATAAGTGTTCATATATATTTTTTCACAATTGAATTTTTCAAAATATTTATTATAATATTCTGGATTTACATTAGCAGAGAACGAATTTTTTTCGTTATAGTTACTGCATAATAAACCTAAACCATAATTTACATGACCACATAAGCCAATTACTAATTTTTTACAATTATGTTTTTTACCTTTATCTATTGCATAATCTACAAGCATTTTTACTGCTTTTTCTTGATTAGGCAAACTTTCAAAAAAACATAATTGTATATAATCAGGTAAGCTTTTAGCATATACAACCATACCTTGACACAAAATTTTTTCTTTCTCTTGTACATTAATTACATATATACTTTTATTGTTAACAAAACTTGTTTTATTTGAAAATAATTCCTTTATCATAAACAAACTATTATCAACATATATAGGATTATTTTTATAAATTTCTTTTCTAAATTTTATATAATCTTTTTGTTGCTTTTTATTTTTAACAATTACTATTTCCATTTTTTAATCCTTTCTACATATTGAAATAATATGATTTTTATAATTTAACACATTTAATAAGCAATCTTTTTTTCTTTTAATTAATTTGCCATTTTTTATAAATTCGATTTTTTTTAATGGATAAGCTAAACCTGTTCCTAAATACTTTAAATATGATTCTTTTAATACCCATATTAGTGTAAAACTATAATTTTTATTTTTTGATTTTTGAATATAATTATATTCATTGGGTGTGCAAATTTTACGAGCCATTATATCATCATAATTCCTTATGTTTTCTATATCTATTCCACATAATTTAGTATCAATAACTGCAACACTAATATCTTTGGTATGACTCTTATTGAAAAATAAAGGTTGATTTAATACCATTGGCTTACCATATTCATTATTTTTAATTTCAAAATTATAATTATTAATTATTGAATTAATATAATTCTTTGTGCCAATTACTAATTTCATCTCTTTTTTTCCAAATATTTTATTAGATCTTCTATTGTATTTAAATCTTTATAATCTTCTTCATCTATTTCAACCGAATATTTTTCTTCAATCATACTTATTAAGTTTATAAAGTCAAATGATGTTAGTCCAAAGTCGGTTTTAAAGTTAGATGAGAGTTCTACATTAGTTATTCCATATTTCTTTTGTATAATTTTTCTAAAATCATTTAACATAATTGTTCCTCCTTATTTTTTTACTACTATTTTTTTCAAATTCTTGTTCCATAATCTCAATTTCATCAATTTTCATATATTTTGGTAAAGAGTTGTTTATTTTCTTAATATCTTCATTTAATTTATCACTAGGATTTTCCATATATATTTTAGCAATAATAATATCATTATTTTTTACTTTTTTAGTCGTAACAATACATTCTTTAATATATGGAATATTTAATAACTTGTTTTCAATAAATTCTGGTGAGAAATTTTTTCCATTTCCCAAAATAATTAAATTCTTTTTTCTTCCTGTAACGAATATAACTCGATCTTTGACATAACCTAAATCACCTGTTTTGAAATATCCATCAATCATACTTTCTTTAGTAGCTTTTAAATTGTTATAGTATCCAAGCATTACATTTGGACCTTTAACTAGAATTTCGCCATCAGAAGCTATCTTAACTTTTATATGATTCATAATTGTACCAGCACTACCAATAACATTATTAAATTCTCTACTAACTGCAATTGTTGGAGAGCATTCAGTTAATCCATAACCATTTAATATCTTTATTCCTAATTCTCCAAATTTTTCAACATACATTGGATTTAATGCAGCACCACCACTAACAACAAGTCTTAATCTTTTATTAATAATATTACCAAAAAATATATGTCTAACATCAATATGATGTTTTAAGAGAAAATTACTAATTTTTATCATACAACATAACATTTTATATTTCTTTTTTCTTTTAGCTTCTCGAATAATATTATTATACATACCCTCGATTATCATAGGAACAGCTTCAAAGAAGAAAGGATTGAATTTTTTTAAATCTCTTACTATATTTTTTAAATCTTGATTTAAACATACTGTTGTACCATTATATAGAGTTGCCAATACTCCTGGATTAAAACCATAAGTATGATTCATTGGTAATAATGATAGAGTAGGATTCTTTAATATATTATTTTCAAGAGTTCCTCTTACATTTACAACTACATTATATTGTGATAGCATTACACCTTTCATTTTTCCATCAGTCCCTGATGTAGATGCTAAAACCGAAAATTTATCTTTTTTAACTTTGCTAACATCTTCAAAAAATTTTTCAACAGGATATTGCTTTTCAATAATGTTTTCGTACTCTTTATCTATATTGATTAATTTAATATTAAGATTTTTAACAATATCAATTATTTTAGAATTGGTTTTATTTGTATAAAATAAAACTTTTATATCAAAGTCTTTGAGAGAATTTTTTAAAGAATCACTATCAAGTTCTTTGTCTAATGGTACAATGACATTAAAAAAAGCAGAAGATAGATATACAGTAATATATTCATATCTATTTTCTGCTAAAATTCCTATATTTTGGTCTTTTATATTATGTAATTTATAATAGTTATGTAAACTGCAAATCTGTTCAATTAAATTATTATAAGTAATATTTATTACTTTATTATTTTTAATATACTTAATAGCCACTTTATTTGAGTTATTATCATGCCATCCTTTAATCATTTCATAAAAGTTATCATAAATAACTGTTTTGTAATAAGGATATTTCATTATATTCCTCCTTTAATTGTAAGAAGATAAAATTAAATTTTTATTTGTTTGTATTTGAGTTATTTTTTTGAAAATGAATTCTAATCCATTGATTCCAACAACAACTAATATGTTAGTGAATATATATTTATAATTAAATAAAATACCATTAAAAATATATGAGATTATATTTTGTGCCCCAACAAATTGAGGATACATAAAATAAGTTATTATATCAATAAGAATACTCCAAATTAATATTGATGCAATAGACATAATGGTATTAGAATATTTACCTTTAATTTTTTGACATAGTATAAACACAACCATGAAAGTGAATATATTAGCAACAACGAAAATTAATCCACTTTTTAAATTAGCATTTAATAGCATATAACTTATCCATAACATACAAAACAAATAATTTCCTTTTTTTAACTTTTTGTTAGTGCTTCCTAACATAAATAATGAATTTAACATATAAAATACCTCTATTCAAATTTTTCTAATTTAAATGTAATTACGTCATTATCCTTTATTTCATAATTTGAAATACCAACACTAGCATAATTATCATTTACATAATAGTTCCAATAATAATTATCGCCTTGACTCAAACCATTGATTCCAACAACATATTCACCATAATCGCCTGTTTCAGTTTCTAAATTTAAGTCTTTAAAATTTTTTAAAGCATCAATTAAATATTTTTCGGTAGTAGTATCTTTTTTATCATAGATTGATTCATTGTCTTTATCATAAACTATAACTCGTAAGTCATTTTCATCAATTGCAGTATTTTTAGTATTACATCCAACTACTGTAAAAATCATAACTGCCATGAAAAATGCTTTTAACAAAAAATGATTCTTTTTCAATTTAAACCTCACAAACTAAATCGTTAATATTGAAACACAAAAATGATATAAATTATTTTTGATGCACACATTAATTATATCATAGTTTCCCTTTTTTAATATCTTTTTAATATAATATTTCATAAAAAATATAGAATTATCAGTTCTATATAGTTCTATAATTCATTCTTTAAAAAATTTATCTATTCTCACTCCAAGAGCAATAGAAATTTTATATAAAGATATAAGTGATATATTGTTTCTATCGTTTGGTGCTTCAATTCTTTTTAAGTATTCCACCGAAACATCAATTTTTTCTGCCAAAACCATTATACTCATACCTTTAAATTTTCTATATTTTTTAATATTCTTGCAAATGATAACTTTTATGTTTTCGTTATACTCACCATATTGTTCCAAAATATCACTCCTTAATAAAATTATAGATAAATATTTTTTAAAAATAAGTGACCTTTCGCAGCAAATTTCCAAATTGTATGTTATACTAGAAGTGGAGTAATATGATAATTAGTTTATAAAAAGAAAAAGAGCTTATTTCATATTTACTCTTTTCGGCAATTTTAGGTGCTTTTGTTTCCTAATCAATAAATAAGGCTCAACTTTAAGAATGTTTGCGATATTTTCTAAAGTGTCAATAGCAATATTACCATTAGAGTTTTCAATATCGCTAATATATCTTGCACTCAAGTTACATTTTTCGGCTAATTGTTCTTGAGTATAACCGATTATATATCTGTAATATTTAACATTAGCACCCAATAATTTACGGATGTTTGAAGGTTTAATCATCTAACACCACCATTTCTAGTTTAACCTTTTTCTATAAAATAAACACGAGATGGTATTGCTGAAAATTAAGGAAAGAATTGGACATGACTAATATCAGTGTTAATGAATATATTTTTGAAACTTTTTTAGTTAAGGAACAGGAATTTGCTTATGTAGAAAAAAATCATGCACAAGCTTGTATAAGACAAATGGCTAAAGAGTATAAAGAATATGAAGATAATTCTACTATAATATCAAAAATTAAAGATTTTTTTACAATCAATGAATATTTCAAAATACAAAATATGATTACAAAAAATAAAAAAAGTTATCTAAATTAAGTGATGATGAAAAAATTGACAAACATTGTGCTGAATTAAAAAAATGTCAAGTTTTAGTAATATATAAATATTAAAGAGGTAGCCGATATACAACTGCTAGTACAGAGTTGTTTTATTTTTTCTTTTTATCCTTATAAATAATAACGCTCTTAATTATTTCATAATCTGACATATCAACATCCATAGATTTATCTTATGGATAATATAATCTATTAAATGAGTTATCAAATTTACAATCTCATCATCTATATCTTTGGGATAGCCTAAACAAAAATGTTGATATACAGAATCAAGAACATGATATGTTTACAAGAACAGCCTCATTAATTTAAAAATTTTTTTGTTGTCATTACAAGTCACCTCTATAATATCAATGTTAACCCTGTTCAAAAACATATACAAGTTATTAATTAAAAAAAGAATCTAATTTTTAAAACTAGATTCGTGTATCTAAAACGCTAAAAAGCGAATAATTGCTATGGCAGGGGATAAGTGAGTCGAACACTTAACAATGGTTTTGGAGACCACGATTTTACCATTAAACTAATCCCCTAAATATCTCAAGCAAGAAAAGTATAACATAAAAATTAAATAGTTTCAATATAAAAATATCTTATTCCATTTATGCTTAAATAATAACTCAAGTGCAAAAGTAATTTCCACTATAATTTATAGTTTGCAAATAAAATCTTAGACAAATACAATTTTGCTGCACAAAATTAAAAAAGAAACAAATCTTATATTTTTACGTTTCTTTTTCCTTTACATATTTTAAGCAAAATATCTCACAAACTTTTCCTAATTGTAGAAATTTGCTTTTTCCAAATTTAAACTTATATTCTTATTTGCATTAGAAAATCCCATTTTAGCTACTTGAGGATTTATTAATGTATTATCCATATAAACATAATTACTTTTATCATTTAAATTATTGTAACTATTTATATCTTCAACAGTTGCATTATTAAATTTTTCTTGAATAGTGGGCATAATATCTCCACCTTGCACACGATAGATTAAATCTTCGCCATAACCTTTTTCATTCTGATAATAAACAAATCTTGCTAATCCTTCTTCAATACTATCTACGACTTTTTCAGTATCAGGAAAAGTTGTTCCAAATGAAACTGTCACAAAACTACAATTTGTTTTGCTATCAATAGCCTCCTCCGTTGAAGTTGGCACTCTAGAAATAAATTCTCCAAGAGGCGATTTTCTATAGCCAACTTTCCCACAAAAAACTCCATCTGTTGAAAAATTGTTATTCTTAAAACTAGTTTCCATGGACAAAGCTAAAGCATCAGAATCTCCCTTTCTACTATTGTCGAAAGGAGCAAAAAATACCATTTCAGGACTAGACAAATACAATTGATCAAGAGTTATAACCACACTACCAGGAACATCCACATTCTGGCAATCACTAGTAGTACTAAAAACAACACCATCATCTTGTAGTCCTTCACAAACATTATTGAAAAACGAATTACTACTTTTATTATTATTGATGATGATATTAAGCGAATTAACGTCTTCTAAACTGATAGCTAAAGGATTTTTAAGTAAAGAAGGTTCAATCCCGACATCAAACTTAGAAAAAACATCATCATTCTTTTCATTACTTATTTCATTAACTTCTACTTCACTAACTACATTTTGCTGATTTCTCTCAACATTACGACTTCCCACAGCAATGCCAGATGCAAATATTGATAAACCAGATAAACCGATTATTGCACCACGTACACTTTTTCGTTTCAATAATAACTTAGCATTATTAACCTTATTAAAAAAATCTTGATTAATTGTTTCCGGGTTGATTTTATAATGATTCTTTTTCTCCAAAACTATCACCTCTATCTAAAGTATATGTCAAAACATCATCAAAGTCAAAACTAATATTTTTCAACAAATAAATTTTACATAAGAAGTGCTACTACATTTATAAAAAGCTTTAACTAAAATAAATTACCTTACAATATCAAAAAAATCTCAACTACATAAAAAGCTTAATCTTGAAACATATGCAACTGACATAATAAAAATTGTATTTACAATGAAAATCAACTATAACATCAAAATAAATTAAACCTCTAGACAAATTACTTAAGAAATGCTAAAACTAAATAAAAAGCATTTAACTATTATAATCTAAGTATTATAATAAATAAATTTTATGCCAATTATACGACCAAGCAAACAAAAAGCTTTGTATAAAATACTCTACTTATGTTAAGAGACAAGAGTTACTATAACTCAAAAAATCTAAATAGAAAGAATCAATCGAATAGATTAATAATCTACCTAAGGTTGATTATACGAGGAATATATGATTAATATGAAAATAGGTTTATTCGGATGTGGAGCCTATGGAATGGCTCTAAGTAGTATTATGTCTAATAATAACTGTGATATTACGATGTGGACAAAATTTCTTTCCGAAAAAGAAAACTTAGAAAAGACTAGGTCAAATGAAAAATTAATTCCAAATTTCAAAATTTCTAATAAAATAAAAATTACAACTGATATAGAACAAACAATAAAAGACAAAGACCTCCTTATAATAGCAATACCAGCAGCTTTCGTCGACGAATTATGCAAACTAATGAAACCTTATATTAAAAATAACCACATATTAATAGCAACAAAAGGAATTGAACAAGAGACAGGTTTCTTCATCAATGAAATCATAGAAAAAAATTTAGATACTAGAAATATTGCAGTAATAAGTGGACCAACATTTGCAATCGACTTAGTAACTAAAATGCCAGCAGGCCTTACTTTAGCAACAACTAACGAAAAAACAAAGCAATTAGTAGAAAAAGCTCTTAAAAATGACTATATAAAATTACGAACAACATCCGATATAATTGGCGTTGAAATATGTGGCTCTATAAAAAATGTTATCGCTATCTCATCAGGAATACTAGCAGGTCTTAAAGCTAATGATTCTACAAAAGCTATGTTAATAACAGAGGCTATGCATGATATGGAAGTGATTCTTGACTCTTTTAACTGCGATAAAAGAACTGTTTTATCATTTGCAGGAATAGGTGACTTACTTTTAACATGCACATCAGAAAAAAGTAGAAATTACTCCTTTGGTAAACTATTAGGCGAAAAAAATTCTCCTGAACAAATAAAAGAATACTTAGACAAAATAACTGTTGAAGGCTACTATACAGTTGTTTCAATACACAAAATGCTTAAAGATAAAAAAATATCAATTCCAATAATTGATTTAATATATGAGATAGCTGTAGAAGGAAAAAATCCAGAAAAACTACTACGCTTTCTAATTGAAAAGGAGTAAAATGGAATCATATAAATTATCAATTGAAATTGCTATACTTGTTTTTCCTTTTGTAGCTCTTATTTTGACAATACCATTTTTAATTCATGAATATCAAAAATATGGAGCTATACCATTCTTAAAAAGTATCATATTTTATAGTCTTATTTTGTACCTAATAACCGCTTATTTTATGGTAATTTTACCACTGCCATCAAAAGAATTAGTTAGTACTTTAAAAACAGCAACAACGCAACTGCAGCCTTTTAATTTTATTAACGATATTACCTTAACAACATCATGGAAAATAACAAATATAAAATCCCTTCTATCTTTTATGAACACACCAACGGTCTATACTGTACTATTTAATTTTCTTCTAACAATGCCTTTTGGTTTCTATCTACGATACTATTTTAAAAAGAAGTGGTATCAAACAATCATCTTAACTTTTCTTTTAAGTCTATTTTTCGAATTAACGCAACTTAGCGGATTATATGGAATATACCCAAGAGCTTATCGTATTTTTGACGTAGATGATTTAATTATCAACACTACGGGAGGCTTACTTGGACACATATTATCCCCTTTGTTAATGCATTTTCTACCTAGTCGAGATGAATTAGAAGAAAAAAGCTATTTAAAAGGACAAAAAGTTTCTTTATTAAGAAGGATTTTATCATTATCGATTGATATCTTATTTGTAATTGTTTTAGATCTAGTAATCAAAATAATTCTATATAATTCTATTTTTGAAAATTTTAGCATTCTAATAAGTACTTCATTTTATTTCCTACTAATCCCTATAATAACTAAAGGGCAAACCTTAGGTAAAAAAATAGTAAAAATAAAAATATCCGGAATTACTAAAAAAGTCACTTGGTACAAAATACTTTTAAGAAACATAATTTTAATATACTTTATCTTATTCCCATTTTTATGGATTAAACTAGTAGAATATAATCTACACACAAAAGATAACATATTTTTTATTGTACTAAAAATACTTATATTACTCTTACAAATTATAAATATTATCTATTATATTAAATCATTTTTTCATAAAGATAACATATTTTTATATGAAAAATTAACAAATACAAAAAATATTTCCACAATAATTGTGGATAATAATAAAGAAAAACAAGACAATCAACAAGAAACTGTGGAAAAAGCAAGAAAAAAGCCAATTACAGATAAAAAATCAACAATTTCTGTTGAAAAAAATGTTTCAAACAAAAAAAATATGCTATAATAAAGATAACGATTATACAAGGAGGTTCTATTATGGACAAACTATTAAAAAAATTTTTTACATCTTCAGTACTAACTTCATTAACATTATTATTACTAGGACTATTACTAATATTTCAATCCGAAGTAACAATTATTTCTATATCTTATGTAATAGGTGGAATTTTAATTGCTTTGGGAATACTAGGAATTCTTAAATTCATTAAAAGTGTAAATAACCAATATAAAGAAAAATTAAATATTGTCTATGGAGTTGTAACCGTCATTTTAGGAATATTAGTTATTAAAAATCCCCATGCAATAGCAAGTATCTTGCCAATAGTAATAGGTATCGGAATAATCATAAATAGTGCAACAAAATTACAATACGCTTTTGAATTAAAGGCTGTCAATAATGATTTATGGAAAGGTACTTTGATTGTTTCAATAATTAGTACTGTATTTGGTGTTATTCTTTTATTTAACCCTTTCAAAGGAGCTGTATTTTTAACAAAAATAATTGGAATTCTAATTTCGCTTTATTCTATACTAGACATAATATCAACAGTTAGCATAGGAAATAATGTTAAAGAAATTCAAAAAACAGTAGAAGAAAATATTTCAGACGCTGTAATTGTAGAAGAAGAAACCAAGTCTCAAAAAAAGACTAATAATAAAAAGAATAAAAAAGAAAAGAAGTGATTTTTACGATAGAATTATCAAATTATATATTAATTGCCTCAAAACTTTCTAAATTGATTGATCAGTGGAATGATAAATTAAATGCTTTTGCAGCAGAACACATGGATTCTCCATGGATGGGACCAGTTGTTTTAGGAGTATTATTCGTATTTGCTTACTGGGGTATAAAATCATTAGCTAACAAATAAGTGTTAGCTTTTAATATGCAATAAATTAGCAAAAATAAGAGAAAATATATAAACTTGAAAAAAAGACCTAAAGCTAGTATAATGTTCACAGGACGAGGTATTACAATATGAAAACAGAAAACTTAGTAGTAGGAAAAAAATACGTAATCCATGGATATAAACATGATGGCAAAATCCATAGAACCTGGGATGAAGCTGTCCTACTAGAAATCCATGATGATTACCTTATTTTTGGAAATGAAAAAACTAAAGTTACTGAATCAGATGGTAGAACCTGGCGAACTAAAGAACCTGCTGTTTTATATTTTTTTTATAAATCTTGGTATAACATAATTGGCCAATATAAAAAAAATGGTATTTATTATTACTGTAATATAGCATCGCCGTTTCTTATAGAAGAAAATACAATAAAATATATTGATTATGACCTTGACTTAAGAGTTTTTCCAGATGGTAGCTTTAAAGTACTTGATAGAGGTGAATATAGGTACCATAAAACTATAATGCATTATTCCGATGAAATAGATAATATTTTGAAACATGAATTAACAAGTCTAATCAATCTTGTAAGAAATAAGAAATTATCATTTGAAACAGGAACTATAGAAAGTTATTATGAAAAGTACAAGAAATTAAAAAATAAATAATTTTTTGTATTTTTTTATGTATTAGGAATTTGCTTGGTAAGGCGAAATAAATCAATTATAGGTTGCTAGTAAAAGATATGAAAAAAATCTATTACTTTTATATATAAAGTATTCTAGTTCATTAAGAATTTTATTAGAAAATTTAAACATATTTAAAATCTAAAACACATTTAATTTAAAGAAACAACAAATATAATAAAAAAAAACAAAAAAGTTGTTGACACGGTATTTTTAGTCTGTTATATTAATAAAGCAGCCAAAAAACATTGTTTGCCAACAAAATTAAAAAAAGTTATTTTTTTATTGACATTGTAAATTTGATTTGTTATATTAAATTCGCAGCTTGAAAAACATGTCAAAAAAAATAAAAAAAATGTTGACATAATTTATTCGATTTGCTATATTAATGGGGCAGTCGAAAAAAAAGGCTGTAAAAAAATGTCCAAATAAAAATGT
Source organism: uncultured Bacilli bacterium (assembly GCA_947594675.1). Next base: position 351 of record CANQEF010000007.1, on the reverse strand, counting down.
CAAAAAAAATAAAAAAAATGTTGACACTAAAAAAAATATTTGGTATATTAGTAATGCGTCGTGACAAAGCGACAAATGATCTTTGAAAACTAAGCAAAACGTCAATTTTGAGTAGCTAGGAAAAATTGAACAAACTAAAAATAAATAAATTTTATTGAGAGTTTGATCCTGGCTCAGGATGAACGCTGGCGGCATGCCTAAGACATGCAAGTCGAACGAGACGGCCCATTGAAGATTTGAGTGCTTGCACGAGAATTAGATTTGGATTCCCGTCTAGTGGCGCAAGGGTGAGTAACACGTGGGTAATCTACCTTCGAGTCTGGAATAACAGTTAGAAATGATTGCTAATGC
>CANQEF010000006.1 GCA_947594675.1 uncultured Bacilli bacterium | reverse complement strand
TGTTTCAATGGCTTCTATAGGACTTCCTGCTGTTACTTTACCAACAAGGGGTACTTCCACAACATTTTCTTTTTTTTCTAAATATTCATTGGGAACTAAAATTTCAATAGTACGATTTTTACTGGAATTTTTTTTGATATAGCCTTTTTCTTCTAATTTTTGTAAGTGAAAATGAATTGTTGCTGGAGAGTGTAAATCGGCAGCTTGTCCTATTTCACGAACTGTTGGTGGGTATCCATTTTTTGCTACTAATTTTTTTAAGACGTTTAAGATGTAATTTTGTCTATTCGTTAATTTTTCCATTTTTTCCTCCTTTATGAATTCATTTTACCATTAAAAATGTAAAATGTCAAACAAATGTTTAATTTTATATTGACACGAACAATTGTATGTACTAAAATTGAATATGAAAGAAAGGAGAGATACTTATGAAAAGAAAAAATATTTTAAAGAAAGGACTTATTTTAATAGGGGCTTATTTATTATTTGCTTTATATTTAATTATGGTTTCTGAAAGAGTTGAACGTTTGAATAAGATTTATCATGAGAAAAATGACAATTTAGAAATAATTAATGTTAGTAAGTAAGTTGTATTTATGATATACTCTAAGTAGGTGGTTAGAATGAAAAAAATAATTTTAGTAGATGGCAATAATTTATTATTTAGGAGTTTTTATGCAACTGCTTATCAAGGAGTAATTATGAAAAACTCTAAAGGTTTTCCTACTAATGCTTTATATGGTTTTATTAATATGATGAATAAAATTATTAAGGAAGAATCTCCTTCATATATAGTAGTTGCTTTTGATAAAGGGAAAACCTTTAGACATGATAAATATGAAAGTTATAAGGCTGGCAGGGCAGAAATGCCAGATGAATTGAGAGTACAGTTTCCTAAGGCTAAAGAAGTTTTAAAGACAATGGGTATTAAATATTATGAAATTGATAATTATGAGGCTGATGATATTATTGGTACTCTTGCTAAAATGGTGGATGAAGAAGATGAATTTATTGCGACTATAATTAGTAGTGATAAAGATTTATTACAATTAATTAGTGAAGAAGTTGAAGTAAAACTATTAAAACAAACTGGACATATATTAATGGATAAAAAAGAGTTTAGAAATACTTATAAGGTTGATCCTATTAGAATGATTGATATTAAAGCTTTAATGGGCGATCCTAGTGATCATATACCCGGAGTAAAAGGTATAGGAGAAAAGACGGCTATTTCTCTTTTAGAAAAATATGGAAGTTTAGATAATTTATATGACAATATAGATAAAATAACAGGAAAGACTAAGGAAAAGTTAATTGATGGAAAAGCTGATGCTTACATGTCTTTTGATTTAGCAACTATTTATAGAAAAGTACCATTAGATTTTACTTTAGAAGATTGTCGATATGATGGATTTAAAGAGGAAGAATTTGTTAAAGAGTTAGAAGAATTAGAGTTTTATTCAATACTAAAAAAATTTGATTTTAATGAGTATAAGAGTAAAGAAGAAGTAAAAATAGAGAGAAAGAAGTTAGTTTTAGGTACAATAGATGATTTTAGAAATAGTAATTTTGCTTTTTATTTAGAAACTAGAGGAACAGTATATAGTAAAAGTGAAATTTTAGGGATGGCTCTTTGTAATGGAGAAAAGACTTTATTTTTGTCAAAAGATGAAATTATTAAATATAAAGATATTTTTATGAGTGATAATGAAAAATATACTTATGATTTGAAAAAATGTTTGGTAGTTTTAAATAATTTAGGAATTAATTTTAAAAATGTTACTTTTGATACAATGATTGCTACTTATCTTCTTGATTATGTTATTAAAGATGATATAGCTTTTGTTGCAAAACAATTAAATTATGATATTCCTTTGTATGATGATGTGTTTGGTTCTATAAAAAAGCCTAAACTTGTTTCTTTAGAAAAATTGAAGGATCTTTGTTATGAAAAAGTTCAGTTTATATACGAAACAAAAGATAAGCTATTAAAAGAAATTGATGATGCTGAAGAAACGGAATTATTTAATAATATAGAGATGCCTTTATGTCTTGTTTTAGCTGATATGGAGATTACTGGTATAAAGGTTAATACTGAATATTTGACAGCTATTGAAAAAGAGCTTAAACAAAGGATGGATGAATTGGAAGAAGAAATTTATGAATGTGCCGGGGTTAAGTTTAATATTATGTCTCCAGGACAATTAGGAAGTGTTTTGTTCGAAACTTTAAAAATTCCTTATCCTAAGAAAATTAAAGATAATAAGTTTTCTACCAATAAAGAAATATTAGATAAGATAAGATTTGTTCATCCCATTGTTGATAAGATTTTGGAATATAGGACGATTTATAAGTTATATGCTAATTATGCTGTTGGTTTGAAAGCAGAAGTTCGTGAAGATGGGCGTATTCATACTATTTTTACACAGACTTTGACAAGGACAGGTAGACTTTCCAGTATTTCGCCTAATTTACAAAATATACCAGCTAGATCGGAGTATGGTCGTTTAATTAGAAAAGCTTTTGTTCCTGATGAAAATTCTAAGATATTATCAAGTGATTATTCACAAGTTGAGTTAAGAGTATTTGCATCACTATCAAATGCTACTAATTTGATACAAGCTTTTGTTGATGATAAAGATATACATTCTAAAACAGCTAGTGATATATTTAAAATTCCTATAGAAGAAGTTACAAAAGATATGCGTAGGACGGCTAAAGCAGTTAATTTTGGGATTTTATATGGAATTAGTAGTTTTGGTTTATCAGAAGATTTGGGTATTGATATTGCTACTGCAAAGAAATTTATGGATAATTATTTGGAAACTTATCCTGGTATAAAAGAGTATATGGAAGAAGAAAAGGCTAATGCCTATAAGTATGGATATGTAAAAACACTTATGAATAGAAAAAGAATTATAGAGGAATTAAATAATAAAAACTATATGATTAGAAGTAGTGGTGAGAGAATTGCTTTAAATACTCCTATTCAGGGAACAGCTGCTGATATATTAAAGAAGGCTATGGTAGAAATTTTTCAAGAGTTTAATAGGAGAAAATTAAAAAGTAAAATGTTAATTCAAGTACATGATGAATTAGTTTTCAATGTTTTAGATAGTGAGTTGGCAGAAGTAAAAGAAATTGTAAAGAATATTATGGAAAATACTTTTAAGCTTAATGTTCCATTAAAAGTGGATATAGAAATAGGAAATAACTGGTATGAAGCCAAGTAGGAGGAATGTTTATGCCTGAAAAACCAGAAGTAATTACAGTTACTAATTCTTTAAAAGAAAAAATTATTGGTAAGACAATAACTGGATGTAATATATACTGGGATAATATTATTGCTTATCCAACTACAGATCAGTTTAAAAAAGAAATATTAGGTCAAAAGATTAATAATATTAAAACACGTGGTAAATTTATTGTGATTGAGTTAGATAAAGATAATTTATTGATACATTTAAGAATGGAAGGAAAGTTTACTTTTCGTGATTTAAAAGAAGAAATAAATAAACATGAGCATGTGGAATTAATTCTTGATAAAAAGTTGAGTTTTCGTTTTCATGATGTAAGAAAGTTTGGTAAGATGTATTTAATTCCTAATGATAGAGTTAATCAAATGAAACCTTTGGTAGAATTAGGGCTTGAATATGATGATCCTAAATTAACTAAGGAATATCTTTATGAAAAGATTCATAATAAGAAGTTACCAATAAAAACGGTCCTTTTGGATCAAAGTATAATTACAGGTATTGGAAATATTTATGATGATGAGATTCTTTTTATGAGTAAAATAAAGCCTACTAGAAAAGCAAGTGATGTTACTATTGATGAATGTAAATTAATAATAGATAATTGTAAAGAGGTATTTAAAAAAGCTATTAAGTTGGGTGGAACAACTATTAGGAGTTTTACTTCAAGCGAGGGAGTTCATGGGAGATTTCAAAATGAGTTATTAGTTCATGGTAAAGCAAATGAAAAGTGCCCTGTTTGTGGTAATGCAATTTTAAAAATAAAAGTTGGCGGTAGAGGAACACATTATTGTGCTACTTGTCAGAAATAAAATAAAGATGAAGGGAGAAAAAAATGAAGAAGACAAAAATAATTTGTAGTATTGGTCCTGCCAGCAGTGATAGAGAAGTAATGGAGAAGATGGTTTATGCAGGTATGGATGTTGCGAGAATAAATTTTACTCATGCAGCTATTGATGATAGAGAAAAAGTTGTATCATTAGTACGTCAAGTGCGTGAAAAAACTGGTAAAAATATAGCAATTTTATGGGATACGAAGGGACCTGAATTTCGTGGCGGTGAAGTAAAAGATAATTCTATACAATTGATTCCTGGAAAAAAAATTAGAATTGTAAAAGAAAATATTTTGGGTACAGAAGAGTGTTTTTCTGTTAATCATCCAGAAGTTATAAATGACTTTGATGTTGATACTGAAATTTTGTTGGAAAATGGTAAAATGAAAATTAAAGTATTATCTAAAGAGGAAGATGGCGTTACTTGTGAAATTATTGATGGAGGTTTTTTAGGAAGTCATAAGAGCATTAGTGTTCCCGGCTTAAAGTTAAATATTCCTTATATTAGTGATGTTGATAGGGATGATATACGTTATGCTTGTGAAACGGGAGGAGAATATTTAGCTATTTCTTTTGTATCGTGTAAAGAAGATGTTTTAGAAGTCAAAGAATTATTAAAGGAATATGGTAGAGAAGATTTACAAATTATTTGTAAAATAGAAAGTGAATTAGGAATAAAAAATTTAGATGAGATATTAGAAGAATGTGCTGGCATTATGGTTGCTAGAGGCGATTTGGGAACCGAAATTTTGTCTGAACGTTTACCAATAATACAAAAAGAGATGATAAAAAAATGTCGAGCAAAGGGTAAGGTTTGTGTTGTTGCAACGGAAATGTTGGAAACTATGATGGAAGAAAATCGTCCTAAAAGAGCAGAGACGAGTGATATTGCTAATGCTGTCATAGATGGTACAGATGCAGTTATGTTGAGTGGAGAAACAACTGTTGGAAAACATCCTGTTGAAACGGTGGAGGCTATGGCCCGTATTTGTGAAATTACAGAAATTTATACGACTTTTGATTTTATGTTAGAAAAAAAATTGAATTTTAGTGTTCCAATGGCTATTTGTGAAAGTGTCGTTGAAAGTGCTAATACATTGGGGGCAAAATTAATTTGTGCTGCTACTATTAGTGGTTCAACGGCTCGAATAATTTCTAATTTAAAACCAAATGCTCCTATTTTGGCTTTATGCCCTGACTTAAAATCAGGAAGAAGATTAGCTTTATATTGGGGAGTTTATACTAAAGAAATGCCTCACTATAATTCAACAGATGATATATTAATAGAAAGTATTAATATAGCTAAAGATTTTATGCCATTAAAAGATAATGATATTGTTATAACTACAGGATCTTTTCCTAATACTAAAAAAGCATCTCCTACTAATTTAATGAAAATAGAGCAAATAAAAAATTGAGCTTGAACTCAATTTTTATTTGGATGATTAAATTTTTTCTGCTAGATTAGTGTTATCAAAGTCTTCTTCCATCAATAACTCATGGATTTCTTCTTCTTTTGTATCAAGATAAACTTCTTCAATTCTATCAACACGGCATTTTTCGGCTTTAAGTATAGATTCTACTTTATTAATTGCATCTTCTAGATTGTCATTTACGACTACATAATTATATTTAGATACTTCATTAATTTCTTTGTAGGCAATATTAAATCTTTCAATTATTTTTTCCTGGCTATCAGTATTACGTTTTTTTAGACGATTAATTAAAACTTTTAGAGATGGTGGCATGATAAAAATAAAGATAGCCTCTGGAATTAACTTCTTAATATTACTAGCTCCTTCAATTTCAATTTCTAGGATAACATCAATTCCTTTTTCTAATTTTTCTTTGATAAATCCTTTAGGAGTGCCATAATAATTACCCGCATATTCAGTGTATTCTAAAAAATAATTTTCTTTAATTAATTTTTCAAATTCCTCTTTAGTTACAAAATTATAAGTGACACCAGGAATATCATTGTCGCGCATATTTCTTGATGTTGTTGAAACAGATAAAACTCTTGTTTTATTATCATTTTTTAATAGTCCTTCAATAATACTTCCTTTGCCACCTCCACTAGGTGATGAAATTACAATTACTTGTCCTGCTTTTTTTTGCTTAATCATTTTCTTCCTCCTTTATTGGAAATATTTGTTCTTCCTTTAATTTATTTTTACTCAAAATATCATATATTTCTTGACATTTTAATTCTAAATTTAACATTTCATCTTTTTCTCTTTTTAATTTGCTAATGATTGGTACTGGAAGTTCTTTTTTTACTGAATTTAAATATTTTTGACCTAATTTATTGAAACCTAATATTCTTATGTATCTAACTTCTTGCATTTTTAATGCTTTTTCTTTAGTAAAATTGCAAAGAATATGAAGGAGAAGTCGATGAATTTTGTTTTCTGTTAATCTTTTTTGCTTTAGTGAATTAACTAATTGTTCATAACTAGTTGTACTTGCTATTACTTGTTTTAGTTTTTTACTTATGCCGCTATCTACTGTTTGATATTTTTCTAAGTTTTCTTCAGTTAAAATTTTATATTTTAGAAAAGGAAAGTATTCTTGAGTGAAGTGTAAATCATCTAAATAATCTAAAGTATAAGAAGGAACGAATTTAGAAATATCTTTTTTTTCATATAAAGCCTGTCTAATTGCTGTAGCAGAGGCAAATTCATTATTTAATTCTAGACTATGATAAGGTACTGTTCTTTTTATACAATCATATTTGATGTTATATTTATTTTGTAAAATAGTTTTAACATAGCTAATTCCTAATAAATCATTGGGGGTTTCAATTTTTTTACCAATTAAATCTTCTAGAGCAAGAGATAAAGAAGTAGGATAATTGTTACCTAATTTACAGTATATTTTAACTAGTTTTTCAAAGTCTTCATTTTCAATTTGACTTTTGGCAATTAATTCTATATCTTTAATATTATTGCATTCACTACCAAATATTACTTTTTCTACTTTTAGATATTCTAATATAGTAATTGCTCCATAGCTAAAATAATCAGCACTTTGAGTAGCATATACAAATGGTAATTCTACTATTAAATCTATACCAGCATTTAAGGCAATTCTAACTTTTTTATCTTTACTAATAATACTTGCTTGTCCACGTTGAGTAAAACTTCCACTTAATACTAAAATAATGGTGTAATCTTTATATTTTTTTTTAATTTCTTGAAGATGATATAAATGTCCGTTATGAAAAGGGTTATATTCTGCAATTATACCAATAGATTTAATAAAAATCGCTCCTTTCGTTTTATACATTTTAGCATAACAAATAAATCTTTACAACTTAAAAATAATGTTGAATAAATAATTTAAATTTAATAGTATTAAGACTAATGTAAAATTAGAATTTATTTACAGTAAAATGAATAAAATTAAATGTAAAGTTAAATAGACTAATCTAAAAATACTGATTTGTATGCTATAATAAATTAACAGGTGATTTCTATGAAAGCTATTGTCGTTGCAGGGGGAACAGGGGGGCATATTTATCCAGCTGTAGCTATTATAAATAAGATTAAAGATCAAGAACCTAATAGTGAAATATTGTATATTGGAACAACAGATAGAATGGAAAAAGATATCATACCTAAGATGAATATTAAATTTATTGGTTTAGAAATGAGTGGTTTAAATCGTAAAAAGCTTTTTTCTAATATTGATGTTTTAAAAAAGTTTAATAAGGCTATTAAAGATTCTAAGAAAATTATAAGTGAATTTAAACCAGATGTTGTTATTGGAGCAGGTGGATATATAACAGCGCCAGTATTATATGCCGCTAAGAAGTTGAAATATCCTATATTAATTCATGAGCAGAATTCTTTACCTGGAATATCAAATAAATTTATATCATCTTTTGCGGATAAAATATGTGTATCATTACCTAGTAGTGTTAAGTATTTTGCTAAAGAAAAAACAATTTATACTGGTAATCCAAGAAGTGAAGAAATTATATCTAAAAAAATTCTTTATAAGAGAGAATTGGGTTTTTCAGAGAATAAAAAATTAGTAGTTTTCGTAATGGGATCTTTAGGTTCAATTACAATGACTGAAAAGCTTAAAGAATTAATACCAGGATTTAAAGATAAAAATTATCAAGTTTTAATAATTACAGGTAACAATTATTATGAAGCTTATAGTAATTTAGATATTCCTGAAAATGTTAAAATTATTCCTTTTTTGGATAATTTAATTAATCTTTTAAAAGATACTGATTTGATAGTTTCAAGAGCAGGAGCTTCAACTATTGCAGAAATTACTGCTATTGGTCTTCCAGCGATTTTAGTTCCTTCTCCTTATGTTACTAATAATCATCAATATAAGAATGCTAAAGATTTGGAAGAAAATGGTGCTTGTATTATTGTTACAGAAGAGGAATTTTCTAAAGATAAGATAATTTTAGAGATTGATAAATTATTTGATAATAAAGAAATTTATAGTAAAATGAAAGAGAGTAGTCAAAAATTAGGTGTTGCAGATTCAGCTACAAGAATTTATAAAGAATTAAGAAAGATAATTAGGTGAAGGATATGAATAATTTAATTGAAAGGCTTGAGACTTTAAATATAGGAAAAGTTGAAGAAAAGGTTTGTCTAAGTAAATATACTACTTATAAAGTAGGTGGGAAAGCTTTGGCTATTGTTTATCCTAAAAATGTTTCTTCTTTGATAAAAGTTTTAAAGTTTTTGAGAAATGAAAATATTCTTTATAAAATATTGGGTAATGGTTCTAATGTTTTGTTTAGCGATAAGCCTTTTAATGGGGTTATTATTAAGTTATCTGAGTTTGATGATATTAAGTTTTTGAATGGTAATAAGATTCGTGTTGGTGCTGGTTATTCTTTGATGAAATTAAGTCTTATGGCTGCGAAGAGGGGCTTGGCTGGTTTGGAATTTGCATCTGGCATTCCCGGTAGTGTTGGTGGTAGTGTTTATATGAATGCTGGTGCTTATAAAAGTGATATGGGTTATATTGTTAGAGAAGTAAAAGTATTAACGCCCGATTTAAAAATAATTACTTTAGAAAATAAAGAGATGAATTTTCATTATCGTAGTTCTTTCTTACAAAGTCATCCTAATTATATATGTTTAGAAGTATTAATAAAATTAGATAAAGGTAATAAACAGGCAATTGAAGAAGTTATTAAAGAAAGAAGAAAAAGAAGAATGGAGTCACAGCCTTTAGAATATCCATCAGCTGGAAGTGTTTTTCGTAATCCTACCGGGATGTATGCAGGTCAAATGATTGAGAGCTTAGGTTTAAAGGGTAAAAAAGTAGGGGGAGCAATGGTTAGTGATAAACATGCTAATTTTATTATAAATTATAAGAAAGCTAAGAGTGAAGATATTAAAAATTTAATTGAATTAGTTCATAAGGAAGTTTTGGATAAATATAAAGTTGATATGAAAATAGAACAAGAATTTGTAAATTGGGAGTAGAGCATGGCTAAAAAAATAGTTAAAAAAAGAAAACTTAAAGTATTTAATTTTCTATTAGTTCTTTTAGTTTTAATTGGACTATTTTTTGGCGTTAAATTTTATTTAGATATTCCTGTTAAAAATATAATTATAAAAAATACAACTTTTTTAAATGATGACTATATTCTTGAATTGGCTAATTTAAAAAATTATCCTAAGTATTTTAGTATAAGTGGTTCTAAATTAAAAAACAATATTGAAAAGAGTCCTTACGTTTCAAGTGTCAAAGTGAAAAGAAAATTTTTCCATATTTTAGAATTAGATGTTTCAGAAAATAAAGCTCTTTATTTTGATAACACTTCTCAAAAGATAGTTTTGAGTAATAATGAAAGTGTTTCTTATGATAGTGTTGCCTCTTCTTTTAGAATACCAAGACTTCTAAATAGTATTCCAGAAGATAAGACTTTAAAATTTATTAAGGGTATGAATAATATTGAAAAAGATATCTTAGGGAAAATTTCCGATATAGAATATCAACCTAATAATTTGGATAAAGATCGATTTTTATTATATATGGATGATGGAAATATGGTTTATTTGACATTAACAAAATTTAAGATGATTAATTATTATAACAAAGTTTTAAGTCAGTTAGAAAATCACAAGGGAATTCTTTATCTAGATAATGGAAATCATTTTCAAATAAAAGAATAGTAACTATAGGAGTATTTATGAAAAAATGGTTAAAAAGAAATTTAAAATATTTTTTCCTTTTTATATTTTTTTATATTTGTATTCAATTTGTCTATCAATCTTATAATATGGATACCTATGCTAATTATGCTTTTAGTTATGGAATATTAAAGGGGCAAATTCCTTATAATGATTTTAATTTATTAATTCCACTATTTAGTCCCTTTTTTTATTCAATTGGTTTATTATTTTCTCATTCTTCATTATTTTTTTATATTGAGCAAGCTCTGTTATTAACACTCTTATCGGCTTTTTTCTTTAAAGTACTATCTAATAAGGCTTGGTTTTTATTAATAATTATGATATTACCTTGGCCCATCCCTTTTGTTTATAGTCTTTTTCCTGGCTATAATTTTTTAGTCTTTTTCCTTTTTTGTTTATTAATTTATTATGAAGATAAGGCTCCTAATTATATTATTGGTCTTCTTTTAGGTATTGGGATAATTACTAAGCAGAATATAGGAATTCTTTTTCTTGTAATTAACTTAATTTATAACTTGGGGAAACTGTCTAAAATTTTATCAAGATATTTATTTGCTTTAATTCCTCCTTTAATTTTTCTTTTATATTTAATATTTACTAAATCATTTAAATCTTTTTTAAATCTTTCTATATTGGGTTTATTTGATTTTACTAATAATAATTATTTTTCCTTTAACTATTTACTAGTAATTATCTTTTTAGGTGTACTTTTATTTTTTAAAAGGAAGAAAAATATTAGCTATTTCTATATAATAGGTTATTTATCAATACTATATCCGGTTCTTGATTCTTATCATGCATCTTTTTTTATACTCGCTTCCTTATTTGTATTAATATATAATGCTGATAGTAAATTGACAATTAAAAATATGGGTGTTTTTTCTTTTATTATTATGCTTTTTATATCAGTATCTTGGTCTTTAATAACTTTTAATACTATTAAAGATATTCATGTTTATTCTTTTGTTAATTTTCCTTTTAAATTATTAAGTAAAGCTGATAAAGTTAACTATGACAAGTTAAATAAATATACGAAAAATAAGCCTGTTATCTATTTACTAGGTCAGGATAAAAATGCTTTTTTAACTATTCTAAATGAACAAGAAATTAGCTATTATACAATACTTAATAAAGGTAATCATGGTTTTAGGGGAGAAGAAATGATGCTTAATAAAATAAAAAATGAAAAAAATAAGTATTTTGTTGTTGATTCTTGTAGTAGTTGCTATTCTAAAGTGGCTCAGTATATGACTAGTTTAAAAGAATATATTGAAAAAAATACTCAATTTATAAAGCAAATAGGAGAGTTTAAAATTTACTATAAAGGTAACTAAAAAGTTTTGTCGGTTGACTTATTCAAAACGTTTGTATTATATTATAATTGCTATTGTTATGTAGAATATTTTAAACAGCATTTAAGTAAAATGGATATTTGCTAATTATAATTTCTTTTTTAAATTTGATTAGAAGTAGGTGTTTTATGAAAAAATATTTTCGATATATATTATTATGTCTTTTCTTTTTTCTATGCTTATTATTATTTTATAATTTAAATAGAGGAGACTTATACGTTAATTATGGTTTTAGTTATGCTATAAGTAAATTTCAACTACCATATAAAGATTTCAATATAGTAATACCACCTCTAGCTCCTATACTATATTCAATTGGTCTATTTATTAATAAATCTCTTATTACTTATTATTTGGAACAGGCTATTCTTTTGACATTTCTATTTAGCATTATAAATAAAATTTTAAAACAAAAAGCTTATTTATTTCTTCTTGTTATGTTAATACCTTATCCTATAAACTTTTCTACAACTATTTTTCCAGGTTATAATTTTTTAACTTTCTTTCTTTTCATAATTTTAATATATTGTGAACTTACTAAGAAAAGTGATACTTTAATTGGTATAATTCTTGGTCTAATATTTTGTAGTAAGCAGACTCTAGGAATTACTTTATTTATTCCTAATCTATATTTTTTAATTAAAAATAAAACTAAATTTTTTTCTAGATTAAAAGGTTACTTTATTCCGCTTATTTTTCTTTTGGTTTATCTTTTATTAACAAATACGACTAAAGAATTTTTTGATCTTTGCTTTTTAGGTCTAATTAATTTTGGTACTAATAATAATGCGTTAGATTACTTTTATTTAATTCTTTTCTTACTAGGTTTAATTTTACTGGGGTATAAAGCTTTAAAAAGTAAGCAAATAATATATTTTTATGGGTTATGTTATTCTATAATAGCTCTTCCTATACTTGATTGTTATCATACTTGTTTATTTTTATTGGCTGCTATTTTTCTTTTTCTAATAGATTATAAATTGAAATATGAAAGAGCATCTAAGTACTATTTAATTTTTACTTTTTCTTTAGCTCTTATCTGGACGTTTGTGGAATTAAATTATTTACAAGCACCTAAAATAGTTAATTATAAAAACTTTCCTCTTACTTTAGTTTCTAAAAGTTATGATGCAGATGTAAGAGAACTTAATAATTATACAAAGACTTTAAAAAAGAGAAAAATTTATCTTTTAAGAGGCTCTGAAAATTACTTTTTTAAGATTATGCATAATGAATCTCTTAACTATTTTGACTTGCCTAATTATGGTAATTATGGATATAATGGAATTAATAAGATGCTAAAGAAAATAAAAAATACCCATGATGTCTATTTCATTTTAGATGAAGGCTTGCAAAATGATACTAATAAGTATCAACAATATATTACTTCTTTTATGAAAGAGGCTAAAAAGAATTCTAAAATGGTAAATAAGATAGGTACTTATGAAGTTTATTATAGGGAGTAGAGTATGCAATTAATTAAAAAAAATTATAAATATTTACTTATCTTTGTTTTATTTTTATTTTTATATACTTGCTTTTTTTATGAAAATTGCAGTTTCGATGTAATTTGGAATTATGGTTTTTCACATGCTTTTAAAATGGGTCAAATTCCCTATTTGGATTTTAATACTATAAGTACACCACTTTATACTTTTATTATGAGCTCTTTATTATTTTTAAAAGATGATATTTTTGTTTTTATGATAGAACAATCTTTTTTAGTGACTATTCTTTTTTACATGTTGTTTCGTCAATTTGGAAATAAAGGCTATCTTCTTTTGCCTATCTTAGCATTTCCTTTGTTTTTACAATTTAATGCTACTTATAATTTCTTTTCTTATTTTTTAATAGTTTTGCTCTTTCTTTTAGAAAAAGAAAAGAAAAGTGATTACGTTATAGGCTTTATTCTAGGTTTATTAATAGTTAGTAAGCAAACTATAGGTTTTCCTGTCTTTATTTTAAGTTTATTAGCTCTAAGAAATTTACGTAGAATTTTAAAAAGAATTTCTACTTCATTAATACCATTAGCTGCATTATTAATTTATCTACTTATAACTAAAAGTTTTTCTAAATTTATAGATTTATGTTTTTGGGGTTTATTTGATTTTGGTACTAACAATCATGTTAATGATATTAATTTTTTATTTATATTTTCAGTAATCTTGCTTTTGTTTCTTGTAATTTCTACTATAAAAGATAATAAAAATATATTAAAATACTATTCTTTAGGTAGTTTTTCTTTTACCCTTCCTTTATTCGATTTTTATCATGTTGGTTTATTTTTGGGTGTAGTTATCTTACTATATTTAGATAAAATACAAATAAATGAAAAATTTATTAGAAATATCTCTTTTTTAATTTTTGGAATAATTTGCCTTTTTAATCTAATTCTTATTCCTAATAAATTTACTGAATTTACTTTTTTGAAGGAAAAACACTTTCAATTATATGCTCTTAAAGAATCTGATAAGAAGAATATTTTACCTGTAATAAAAAAATATGAAGAGTATAAAAATGCTTATATGTTAGATGAATTATCTATGTTTTATGACATCGTAACTGATAAAGAAATAACATACTTTGATGTGTTATTAAAAGGAAATTATGGCTATAATGGAACAAAGAAAATGCAGGATAAAATAGATGCTATGCACGATGTTTATTTCTTTATTGATAAATATAAATATAAAACTTATCCGAAAACTAATCAGCTTGATACTGAAGTGATAAAATTTGCTATTAAAAAATCTATAAAAGTAGATGAAATACTAAATTATAATATTTATTATAAGGAGTAGAATATGAAATTTTTAAAAAATAATTTTAAGTATATATTTATATTTTTCTTTGCCTTTTTTTCAATGAGTTTTTTCTTAACTTATTTTGATGGAGATGTTTTATGGAATTATGGATTTAGTTATGCCATTAGTAGGGGAGAAATTCCTTATTTGGATTTTAATATGATAATTACACCTTTATATCCATTTTTAATGTCTTTAATTTTAAAGATAAATACTAATATTTTATTCTTTTATTTAGAAAATGCTTTTTTGATTACTATAATTTTTTATTATTTATATAAGATGTTTGATTATAAGATGTGGTTTTTCTTAATCTTTTTGGTATTTCCTATACCGGCTGTTGTATTTCCGTCCTATAATTTGTTTTTAATTTTATTGTTTGTTTTAATTTTTTATTTTGAAAAAGAAAAGAAAAATGATTATTTAATTGGATTTTTAATAGGGTTAAGTTTTTTAACTAAACAGACAGTAGGCTTTTTTTTGATTATTCCTAGTATTATGTTTTATAAAGATATAAAAAAAATAATTAAAAGAGGTGTAGGATTTTTAATACCTAATGTCTTATTTTTAATTACTTTGTTAATTAGTAAAAGTTTAAAGGAATTTTTTGACTTATGTTTATTTGGTTTGTTTGATTTTACTTCTAAAAATACTGGAGAAATTGATCTTTCTTTAATAATTGGTTTAGTACTTCTTTTAATTATATTTATTTTGTATTTAAAAAATAGAAAGAATATTTTTTACTTATATGTACTTTGCTTTGCTACGATTATGATTCCTTTGTTTGATTTTCCTCATATAGAGTATTTTTTCTTTGTATTTTTGATGCTTGTTGTTGATAAGATAAAAGTAGATAGAAAAATGCTTTTATATAATTCAATTATTTTTTCTTTAGCTTTTGTTTTGATTTTCTTTTACTTTACTACTTATCAAGGTAAAATAAATTATCCTAATCATTATAATAATTTTAATGCACGTTTATTGTATGATAAAAACGGAGAGGACTATATAAGAGATCAAATTATAAAATATATTGAAGAAAATAGGGATAAAGAAATAGTTTTTTTGGCTAGTGATGCTTATTTTTATAAAATAACTTGTAATTTAGATATTACTTATTTTGATTTGATTAATAAGGGCAATCATGGTTATAATGGTACTTTAAAAATCAAAAGAAGGTTAGATCAATTAAAGAAGGGGACTATTTTAATTATTGATACAAATGAAACTTATTCCAAAAGAAGTAATGCATCTATTCAGTTTAATAGAGAAATAGCTAAATATGGAATTAAAATTAGTCATAAAATAGAAAATATAGCGGGTTATACTATATATGAGAAGGATGATTAGATGAAGACAATGATAAGAAGAATGATATTTATTTTTATACTATTTTTATTTGTAGGTATCTTTTTATTTCCTTTACAAACTGATTTTAGTGATGGCTTTTTTTGCTACTCATTTAGTTATGCTATGAGTGAGGGATTAATTCCTTATATAGATATTAATCCTATTGTTCCAATTTTTTATCCTTTGTTAGGAGCTGTTTTTTTAAAAATATTTGGGACGGGCTATCATGTTTTTATACTTTTTAATACTATAATTATGACAGGATTATTTTATTTTTTATTTAAGCTTTATGATAGAAGGGCTTATCTATTTTTATTTATAGTGGTATTTTCTTATTTTCTTTTGATACAACCTACTTATAATTCTTTTTTATTATTTTTATTTTTTATAATTATCTATTTAGAAAAAAAACAGGCAAATGATTATCTTATTGGAATAATAATTGGTCTTTGTATTATTACTAAATTTACAGTTGGATTATTTTTTTTGTTACCTAGTTTAATGTATATTAAAGAAATTAAAAAAATTGGTAGAAGAGTTTTGGGATTATTAATTCCTATTAGTTTATTTGTTTTATACTTGCTTATTAATAATAATATTTTAGAATTTTTTGATCTTTGTGTTTTGGGACTTTTTAACTTTCAAAAAAATAATGCTGTTTATAAAACTGGTAACACTGTCTTGTTTATTATACTTATTGTAGTTATTATTTATAAGATATTTAAAGATAAGAAAAATATTTATAATTATTATGTTTTAAGTACTATGAGTTTTGTTTTTCCTATAATAGATATGCATCATTTATACTTTTTTATATTTACTTTTTTAATTATATTTATAGATGATATTAAAGTAGAAAAGATACACGCTTTTATAATAATTGTCTTTACATCTGTTGCTTGTTGTTATCTTACTTTTTATTATGGAATCTTTAATAGTATGAGACTTAAAGATAATGAAGATTTTAAGTATTATTTTATAAATAGAGATAATAAAAAGATAGAAATACTTAGAAAAGCGTTTTTAAAATATGAAGATTCTCTTATTATTGGGGATGATTATTTAGGGGCTTTTTTTGAACTTTATTATAATAAAAATGCGACTTTTTTTAATGTGTTTTATAAGGGAAATTTTGGTTTTAAGGAAGATGAAAAGGTAATTCAAAAAATAGGGGAAGTTAAACGAAAGTATTTTATTATAAAAAAAGATGATAAATGCAAAGTTAGTCAGTATTTTAATAGGGCTAGTGATTATATTAAAGATAATAGTAAATATATTGAGGATATAGGTGAGTATGAAATTTATTTGTTTCAAGAATGAATTTTTAAAAAACATTTTACAAATTCATAAATTATAGTATAATTGATTTAGGATAGGAGTTGCTGATATGGGTAATATATATACCGGTATAGATTTAGGAAGTAATAGTATAAAGCTAGTTGTTTGTGAAGAAGAAAATGATAAATTCAATGTATTAGCAGCTACTTCTATAAAATCACATGGCATTAAAAATGGGCAAATTTCAGATACTAAAAAAGCAGTTGCTAGTGTTAAAGATGCTTTAAAAGAAGTAGAAGAAATGCTTGGTTTTAAAATAAAGAAAGTTATAGTAGCAATACCACCAACTAATTGTAAGATGGATATTGCTCATGGTAGTAGTAATGTTGTTGATTATACATCTATTTCAGGTGTTGATGTTAGTAATGCAATAGTTGATTCTATTAAAAAGATAGAATTAAAGGATTATGAATTGGTAACAGCTATGCCAATAGATTTTATTGTTGATGGTAAAGAAAATATTAAAGATCCTAAAAAGATGCGGGGAAGTAAGATAGAGACTAAGGTAGTTGTTAGTACTATTGAAAAGGAACCACTTTATAGGATACTTGAGGTTTTAAAATTAAGTGGATTGGAATCTGTTGATATAGCTTATACTTCAACAGGGGATTATTATACTATTAAAAATAAAAAGTTAGATGCCTTGGTAGGAGTAATTATTAATATTGGTGAAAATACTTCTAATATAGCTGTTTATAATAGAGGAATACAAATTAAAAATTCTGAAATACCTGTAGGTAGTAAAAATGTTGATAAGGATCTTGCTTATATTTTTAAAATAGATACTAAGTCTGCTAAGGAAATAAAGGAAAATTTTGCAGTTGCAATGGCTAAAAATGCTGATAATAATGATGTTATTACGGTTACAACAGAAGAAAATGAGAGTAAAAGTTTGACTCAAGTAGCAGTTGCAAAAGTAGTTGAGGCAAGAATTAGAGAAATTTTAAAACTTGCCAAAAGTGAAATAAAAAACTTAACAAATAGGGAAATCCGTTATATAATTATAACAGGTGGCTTAAGCGAGATGGCTAGTTTTCAAAATGTAGTGGATGATGAATTTGGCTTTGTTGCTAAAGTTTGTAATATTACAACCATTGGTGTTAGACATAATCAATATAGTAGTGCTTTAGGAGTTGTTAAGTATTTTGTTTCTAAATTAGCATTACGTGGAAAAAGCTATAATATGGTTGATAATGAAGATATAGATAATTTTGCTAATATAAAAGATAAACAAGTAGCTAATAGTGAGAATGTGTTAAGTAAGTTTTTTAAACATTTTTTTGATGATTAAGGAGGATAAGGTATGTTAGGCGGATTAGAAATGGATCAGTTAGCTAAAATAAAAGTCATTGGCCTAGGTGGTGGTGGCGGAAATGCTATTAATAGAATGGTTGAATCAGGTGTTAAAGGAGTAGAATTTATTGCTGCTAATACTGATTTACAAGTTTTAAATACATCTAAGGCAGATGTTAAAATTCAAATTGGAGCAAATCTTACTGATGGGTTAGGAGCTGGTGCAAAACCTGAGATTGGTAAGGAGGCTGCTTTAGAGTCTAAAAAAGAGATAGAAGAGGCTTTGACTGGTGCAGACATGGTTTTCATTACTTCAGGAATGGGTGGTGGAACTGGTACAGGTGCTGCTCCAATTGTTGCAGAAATAGCTCAGGGTTTGGGTGCCTTGACAGTTGCTATTGTTACTAAGCCATTTTCTTTTGAAGGAAAGAAACGTATGGATAATGCAGTAGCTGGAATTGAAGAGTTAAAGAAACATGTAGATACATTAATTGTTATTCCAAATGATAGATTAAGAGAGATAATTGATAAGACAACTCCAATGCTTGAGGCATTCAAAGAAGTTGATAATGTTTTAAGACGTGGTGTTCAATCAATTTCAGATTTAATTGCGGTTGTTGGACTTGTCAATTTGGATTTTGCTGATGTAAGAGCTGTTATGGAAAAATCAGGTCGGGCTATTATAGGTATTGGAATTGGTATGGGTGAAGATAGGGCTATTGAGGCTGCTAAGCAAGCTGTATCTAGTCCTTTACTTGATGCTTCAATTGAAGGTGCAACGGATGCTATTATTAATATTACAGGTGGTGTAAACTTAACTCTTTTTGAAGCTGAGCAAGCTGCTGAAGTAGTTAGGGCTGCTGCTAATACTGATATTAATACTATTTTTGGTTCTGTAATAAATGAAAATTTGTCTGATGAAGTTATTGTTACTGTTATAGCAACAGGATTTGATAAAGCTAAGAAAGCTAATAATAATAGTAATGATGCAGCATTTGTTTCTAGTCAACCTGCACAAGCTGCTAATAGAAGAGTTGCACCTACTAAAGAACAGACATATAAACAAGCAACTGAGGTATTACAGGATGAGGATGATGATACAACATCAACTGTTGGAGATTATGATTTACCTCCATTCTTGAGAGATAGAAATTTTTAAAAAATCTAAAATAAAATTAGATTTTTTTCTATATAATGATTAAGGAATTATAAGAGGAGTATGTGGTTATATGAAAATAGATATGAAATTTAAAAATTATTTTCGTTCTTTTAATGAGGCTGAGGGAGTAGCAATGGCTAGAAAACTTATTTTAAAGTCAAGGAATCCTCAAGTAACAACTTATTTACAAAATTTTTTGCTAATATTTTTCTTTGTTTTATTGACTAGTATTTATTTGTTAGTGTTTGGTTATTATGAAGTATTTTATTTAGTCTTTTTTATGGATTTAATTTTCCTTTTTTTAAATATCTTTTATATGCTTGAAAGAACAATTCGTGGTAATTCTATTGATGGTGAAACTTCTATAACTAAGAATGGTATAGTTAATAATACTTATAAAAATATTGAGATGCATTTTTCTTGGGATTTAATTGATGCTGTTGTTGTTAAAAAGTATAGTGTTACAATATTGACTAATACAGCTTGCTATTTCTTTTTTGATATTTCTCAAAAAGATAAAATAGTTGATCTTTTGAAAAAATATAAGCATGAAGATTTGCTAGTTGAGAAAAATAAATAATAAAGGAGTTAACATGATAGATTTAAAAAAGAAAGTGGTTATAGTTACTGGTGGTACTAGAGGAATTGGTTTAGAAATTGCAAAAGTTTTTTTTCAGAATAATGCTATAGTTATAATATTTGGCTCTAAGGAAGAAACTGTTTCTAGGGCTTTGGAAGAATTAAGAAAAGAAAATATAAATGTTGATGGTTTTTATCCTAATTTAAATGATTACCAAGAAATAGATGATGTTTTGAAAAAGATTTATGATAAATATGGACATATCGATATTTTAATAAATAATGCCGGTATTTCTGCAAATAAAAAAATAGAAGACACTTCTTTAGAAGATTTTGATAAAATTATGAAGATTAATGTTAATGCTATGTTTAATATGACTAAGGCTGTTGTTCCTTATTTAAAAAAGAATAGTGAAGGTGTAATTTTAAATACTAGTTCAATGGTAAGTATTTATGGTCAACCATCAGGTTCATCAGAGAACCAAGCAAGTAATGATGCTGTAACACAA
>CANQEF010000005.1 GCA_947594675.1 uncultured Bacilli bacterium | reverse complement strand
CCTGTTGTTCAAGCATATGACTCTATTGATGCAGTAGTAGATATTAAAGTTTTATTAGAATTACTTAGTATTGGACTTTCACTAGTATTAGTAAGCTCAATTGCCTCAATGGTTAGTATTCAAAGATTTTCCCCACTTACAATATTGAAAGAGAGGTCTTAGAAATGGCAAATAATAAAAAGAATAACTACGTTTCAAAAGATAACCTTGGAAAGAGTATTTCTAAAAAAGAGAAAAAGATTAAAAATAAAGAAGATAAAGAGTTAAAAGAAAAACAAGAAGTTAAAGCAAAAACTCCTTCTCCAAAAGATATTATTTTAAGTATTAAAAATGCTAGTTATAGATATAGTGATGCTGAAGAAAATGATTATGCCTTAAAAGATGTTAGCTTTGATTTTGAAAGTGGAAAATTATATGCCATAAGAGGTCGAAGTGGAACAGGTAAAACAACGCTTTTGTCACTTATAAGTGGACTAGAAAAGTGTACTGAAGGTGAAATTATATTTGATGGTAAAAGCCTAAAAGATATGAATTTAGATAAGTATCGTAATAGTGATATAGGCATTGTCTTTCAAAGCTATAATTTATTGCCTTTTATGACAGCTAGTGAAAATATAATTCTTTCCATGGATGCGAACGGATTAAAAATAAAAAATAAAAAAGAAAAAGCTATTGAACTTATGGAAAAAGTAGGCTTAAAAGCCAGTTATGCTGACCGTAAAGTATTGAGATTATCAGGTGGAGAGCAACAAAGAGTTGCCATTGCGAGAAGTTTATCTTATAATCCCAAAATGATAATTGCAGATGAACCAACTGGAAATCTTGATAAGCAAACAGAAACTGAAATTTTAGAAATATTTAAAAAATTGGCTCATGAAGAAAATAAGTGTGTTATTATTGTAACTCATTCACAAAATGTATGTGATACAGTTGATAAAATATATGATTTAAAAAAGGTTAAAGAAAAATAATTAGTGCAAGATTAAAATTTTTTTGCACAACAATTGTGCACTTCTTATTTTAAATTACAATAGATAAAGAGGATAGTAATTAAAGCTCGTTTATAATTTGAAACGAGTTTTAATATGTTTAAAAATATGTTATACTTATTAACAAAGAAATATGAATATTTAGGATGTGGAAAAGATGCAAAAAGTAAAAAAAGTAATTAGCTTAATAAATTATAATTTAAAAACACTAGTAGGGTTTGAGGCTCTATATAAAATTTTAACCTTACTAATATTCATGCCACTTTTTTTTAATTTATTTAATTTAATTACAAAACTAACAGGCTATAATTATTTGACATTAGAAAATTTTTTATCTTTTCTATTAAATCCCATAGTTATAGTATTACTAATAATTTTATTTCTTCTTATGACTGTTTATACACTGTTTGATATAGCCGCAATTATCGTCATACTTGATGCATCTTATCAAAAGAAAAAAATAAAAATAAGCGATGCTTGTAGTATTGCTTTAAAAAAATGTCAAGGCTTTTTTAAGATAAAAAATATTACAGTTGTTTTTTTAGTATTGTTTTTAATTCCCTTTTTAAATATTGGTGTTTCCTCTAGTTTAATTGCGACAATAAAAATACCAGAGTTTATAATGGAGTATATTATAAAAAATAGCTTTCTTTTGACTTTGATTATTTCTTTATATATTTTACTTTTAATATTATTACTTCGCTTTTTATATATATTTCATTACCATGTAGTTGAAGATAAAAGCTTTTTAGAATCTAGAAAAGATAGTATCAAGTTAAGCAAAAAAACACATTTAAAAGATTTAATTACTCTAATTACTATACAATTAGTAATATTTGTTTTATACTTTCTACTACTAATTATAGGAATTCTGCTAGTAATGCTTATGAGTAAAGTATTTGAAAAAGCTTTAATTATAAAAAGCTTGACAACGACAATTATTTGGCTATTTATTGCCTTTACTTTTATTGTCTTTGTACTTTTGACAACGCCAATTAGTTATGCAACTATAAGTGTATTGTACTATTTACATAAAGATGAGCAAAAAGAAAAGATAAAGCATATAGTTATTGATGAAAATAAAAACAAAAACACAAATAAGTGGTTAAAAAGAATTACTTGGATGTTAAGTTGCCTTGCTTTAATATTAGGATTTTTCTTTACATATGGATTATATAAAGGTGAATATAATCTAAATATAGAATATACAAGGACACTTGAAGTTACTGCTCATAGAGGAGCATCAGTATTTTATCCAGAAAATACAATGAGTGCTTTTATAGGGGCTAAGAAATTAGGAGCAGATTGGATTGAATTAGATGTTCAAGAAACAAAAGACAAAGAAGTTATTGTTATTCACGATACAAATTTTAAAAGAACAACAAAAGTAGATAAAAATACATGGGAATTATCTTCTTTTGAAGTAGAAAAATTAGATGCCGGAAGTTTTTTTTCCAAGAAATATAAAGGTGAAAAAATCCCTTTACTAAAAGATGTAGTCGAGTTTGCTAAAGAAAATAATATCAGACTTAATATTGAAATTAAACCTACAGGTCATGAAAAAGACCTAGAAAAAGAAGTTGTGGATATAATTAAGGAAGAAAATTTTGAAGATAGTTGCGTTATTACTTCACAAGTTTATGATGTTTTAAAGAAAGTAAAAAAATATGATAAAAAGGTAAAAACTGTTTATGTTATGAGTCTTGCTTATGGTGATATAACATCCTTAAAGGATGCCGATAATTTTAGTATTGAAGCGATGAGTGTAACTAGAAAACTAGTTAAATCCGTCCATAACGAAGGAAAACAATTATATGCTTGGACTGTTAATACTAAAGAAAGCATTAATAACATGATTGATTTAAATGTTGATAATATAATTACAGATGATATTACTTTAGCTAAAGATACAATTTATTCTAGTAAAACAAGCAATTTAATAAATGAATATGTTAAATTAGTTAGAAAAATTTTTTAGTTGCTTAAGCGCAAAAATTTTTCATAGGCATATGTTATCAGTGGAGGAGATATAATGAATTTTGATTATGTCTATGGAAATCAAGGCTATAATTATTATGAAAAATATGGTATAAAAAGTACCAAATATAATATCCTAGCACCAGAACAATCTCAAGAAAGACAACCTGGAATGGAATATTTGATGAGACCAAGACCTATTTTTGATAATCCGAATTATAAAGGCAGTGACAAATTAAAAGGCAAAGTAATT
Source organism: uncultured Bacilli bacterium (assembly GCA_947594675.1). Next base: position 19,046 of record CANQEF010000005.1, on the reverse strand, counting down.
ATTATAACTGGAGGAGATAGTGGTCTAGGTAGAGCAGCCGCAATTGCCTTTGCGAAGGAAAAAGCAAAAGTAGTAATTCCTTACTATGATGAGCATAAAGATGCAAACGATACTAAAAATTATATTGAAAGTTTAGGTGGAGAATGCTTATTGATGGCAGGAGATATTACTGATAAAAACTTTTGTCGTGAAATTGTAAGAAAAACATTAGAAAGATTTGGTAAAATTGATGTGTTAGTTAATAATGCTGGTGTACAATACCAACAAGATGAACTTGGTAGCATTACGGATCAGCAATTTGATAGGACAATGAAAGTTAATGTTTATGGTATGTTCTACTTGACAAAAGAAGTATTACCTTATTTAAAATCAGGTTCTTCAATAATAAATTTGACATCTATAACTACTTTTTATGGTGAGCCTCAATTAATTGATTATGTTACATCAAAAGGCGCAATAGTAGGATTTACTAGATCACTTGCTAGAAATTTGGCTTTGAAAAATATAAGAGTAAATGCCATTGCCCCAGGAATTGTTTAGTTAATACACTTTATTTCCAAAAAATATTTATCCTTTCATTCAAATTTTTATTATTAACAGGTTTAAAATTAATATGATCAATATATTTAAGCCAAAAATTTCTTTTTAACTCATTATTTAATGAATTATATATATTTAAAATATTTTCATCTAATTTTGTAATTTTCTTAGGTGTTTTTATCTTTTTTTGTAACTTTAATAATTCATTTATTTCTTCACTGATTTTATTAATATCATTAAGATATTTTTCTTTCGAAATATATCCGTCAATATATAAATCATTAAGTCTGTCTTTTTTTGCATTTAATGATTTGATTTTTGATAAATAATCTATTTTTAAGGTGTTCTTTTCATTTTCTTGTATAAAAGTATTTTTTATGTTTTCTAAATTTTCTAACAAGTATTCTTCAATTTTATTTTCTGCTATATACTTAGAGTTATTACATTTTCTATTATTGCAATAGGAAGCACATCTATATACTTTTTTACTGTTCTTCATATTAGCAGCCATTTTTTTGTTACATTCATCACAAATCATTAAGCCTGTAAATAAGTACTCATGTTTTTTGTTCTGTCTATTATTTTTTGGTAGTAAGGTTTGTACTTCATCAAAAATGTTTTTAGTTATATATGGCTCACAATAATTATCAACTTCTCTAAATTTTCCATAATATAAAGGATTTTTTAAGATTCTTTTTATAACAAGTGGATCAACATAATAGTTAAACTTTTCATTTATTAAAATAGAAGTTTTTCTATACGATGTAGTTAATGGATATGTTTTAAATAAAAATTCAACGATTTCACTTTCTTTTTCATTTTTTACTATATGTTTATTGCCTTTTTCACCAACTACCATGTAGCCTAAAGGGCAAGAGTGAGAACCATATACAGCTTTTTTATTTTTTATCATATTTTCAAAGTTAAATTTGATTCTATCACTGGTTTGATCGCTTTCATTTTGAGCGATAGATAGTTTAATATTTAAATGCAGTCTACCATTAGAAGTAGTTGTATTATATTCTTCATCACTGCATTCCCAATTAATATTATTAGTTTCTAATATCTCTTGCGTTTTATAGTAGTCAGCTATATTTCTAAACCATCTGTCTAGTCTCCAAAAAACAATTCTATCAAATTTTTTTAATTTGGCATCTTCTATTAATCTTAATAATTCTGTACGTTGTTTTAATTTACTCCTTGCTGATTTTCCTTCATCTTTATAAATATCAATAATTTTATAATTCTTACTTTTACAGTATTCTTTTAATCTATTTTCTTGGCTTTCCAAAGAGTAGCCATGTTTTACTTGCTCTTCTGTTGAAACTCTTATATATAAAGCAACAGATATAACTTCATTGTTTACAATATTTGTCATTGCAACACTTCCTTTTTTTATAATTTTATGCTACAATGATATAGAAAAACTCCTATATCATTGTATTGGTTGCTACCTTTATAATTTTATAGTTTTTAGTTAGTCGCTAAAGTAGTTTTTCATTTTGATCTAGTGTTGCTGCACTAGGTCTTTTTTTATTGCTTTTGATCATTATTAAAAATTTTTTTATAGTCATAGTATGCTAACATTTCTAGTGATTCGATATTATCTATATATTTGTCATATTGCTCTTTAGTGATTATATTTTTTTCTAGCATATCTTTTAATTGTTTCCTAGAAACACAAGTTTCTAAATCTTTTCTGGCTCGCTGTTGCATTTCACCTAGCATTTGATAAGCTTGTTGTTTTTTTTGATTGTCTTGTTGCGTATTGTTTTCAATAGGCTGATTAATATTTGTGTTTTGCATTGATGTAGAAAGTTTATTTTCTGTATTTTTCTTTCTAATTTGTGACCACAAATAAATACAATGTCCTATTATTAATATGCCACATAAGATACTCACATAACTAAATAGAGTGCCTATGCTAGAAAGACCACCAATTACCAAAAAAATTGCAATAACAAATTCTCCAGTACTGCCATTACTTATTTTCATATTTACCAGCCTTTTCAAATTCTTTCAAAATTGTAGTAACAAAATTTTTTTCACTATATTATTTCATCATCGAATAAACTATTAGTAAAATTCATTAAACTATTATATTTGCTTTCATAACTTTGATTTTCAAATATGGGATGTTCTCTTTTGTATAAATCTTCAAAAGTTTTTTTCTTTTCTTCTAAAAATTCTTTTTTACACATTACTTTTTTATAAAAAAATATACTATATGCTATTGAACTAAACAATTCGATAGTAAAGGACAAATCACCAAAACGATATTGTTTATAATTATATATCATATATAAAGGTATAAACATATAAAATATTGCTATAACATTTCCAAAATTAAAAAACCATTTAATAAGTTTATTTTTCATTATTCTCTCCTTTCCTCAAATCTTTAGTAATAAATTCTTCTAAAGTAACATTAAATAAACTTGCTAATGTTAAAACTTCATTCATATAAGGTGTTCTTTGACCAAGCTCATATTTTCCAATAGTCGAATAATCTTTTTTAATTTTTTTACCAATAAAATCTTGTGTCCAACCATTCTTTTTTCTTAAATATTTTAAATTTGAAGCAAAAAAATTTTCCATATTTCCCTCCGTATAAACATTATAAAATATTAAAGTTTAAAAAACAAGACTAAAAGTCAAAAAAAGTTGACATAAGACTTAAAGTCTTATATAATTGATTTAAACAGGAGGTGAAACATGAAATCAACAAATATGCTAAAAAGTTTTAGGGCAAAAAGAAATTTAAGTCAAGAAGAATTTAGCGAAAAAAATAATATTAGTAGACAAATATATGTCAGCTATGAAAATAATTTGCTTGCTTGTAAATTAGATACAATATTTTCAATTCTAAATAATTTGGATTTATCTACAACTGAAATTGCAGACTTTTTTGATGCCTTAACACAAGACTTTAAGTCTTATATTGAGGAATAAATATAAAAGCGACTAACTAATTACATAAAATTAAGAGAGGTGATTAAATGCAATTTAAAAATGGTGAAGCATTTAAAGGTAGAGAAGAAGAAGTTATAGATTATTTACTATTTCTTTATGCCAGTCAATACAACTTAAATTTAAGATATAAATTTAAGGAAGATAGTAATTGGAAAATACCAAAAAACATATGGAGGTAAAAATTATATGGACACAAAAAAAGAGAAAACCCGCAAAAATTTTCTCAGTTACATTTTAGCACAAAATGAAGAAAAAATCAAAAAGCTAGGAGTACTCGAATGGATAGAGATGGTTGGATAAAAATGTATCGAAAAGTAGAAAATAACCCAGTTGTATGTAAAGACAATGATTATTTTAGAGTATGGCATCATTTGCTATATAATGCCAATCACACATCTCAATTTGCAATCTTCAAAAATGAAAAAATTGAAGTGCTACCAGGACAATTTATTACCGGAAGAAAAATAATAGCAACCGCTTGTTGCATTTCTGAAACTAAAGCAGAACGAATTTTAAAGTGGTTTGAAAACGACCAACAAATTGAACAACAAAAAAGTAACAAAGGTCGTTTAATTACAATAGTAAATTGGAATAAGTATCAAAATTATGAACAACAAATTGAACGACCAATGGGCGATACTTCGACAATAAAAAAACAAAGAGTGCTCACTATTAAAGAATGTAAGAATATAAGAATGAAAGAAAATAGTAAATATATTGTCGAGCAAGTTATTGATTACCTAAATCAAAAAGTAAATAAAAATTTCAAAACCAATTCAAAAGATACTGTAAGACACATTAATGCTCGACTTAGTGATGGTTATACTTTGGATGATTTTAAAAAAGTGATAGATAATCAAAGCAGCAAATGGTTGAATACCAGTATGGAAGATTACTTAAGACCATCTACTTTATTTGGAAGTAAATTTGAAAGCTACTTAAATAGTAGACCACAAAAAGAATTAAAATCAAAAAATACTTGGGAGGAAGTAAAAAAAGAATTTTTAGAAGAGGAAGAAGATAGATGACAAAAAGAGAAACTGCAGAATTTCTAGAAAAATTAAAAGTAGAATATCCAATGTTACCTATCAAAGAAAAGTATTTTATTGAAGAATGGTACAGAGCCCTAAAAGATTATGAATCTTATGATGTTTATATGAAACTTGAAGAACATCTAAATGGTGACTTTAAAAATAACCCACCAAAGCCAAGTTTTATTACAAGATATTTAAAAACAATAAATGAAAAATTAAAGCCTGCAGAAAATCATTTAATAGACTGCAACTTATGTCAAAAGACTATGAGATTAAGTGAGTATGAAAAGCATTATGATAGATGTTTGGCGATAATATACTTACAAAATGTACTTGAGAAAAAATACAAAGAAAAATTATCATATGAAGAGCTTTATAATCTAAGCGAAGAAAAATTTAATTTACTTTATGAAAAATATAAATAATTAGGAGGAAAAATTTGAAAAACTTTATTGATATTGAAAAATTAGAAACAAGGATAGAAATAACAAGAAAAAGAATACCTAGCAAAGTAGGAGCAAAGTTTATTTATGGTTATGTAAATGATAAAGAAACTATAAAAGATAAAATTGAAGAAATTAATTTGATGGATGAAACTTCTAGGAAAAACATACTAAAAAAAGTAAAGGATAAAGACAAAATAACATTTGAAAAAGCAAATTTTGAAGCATTTTTTAAATTGATATTTTTCTTTTTACCAATTTTAAAAAATAAGCAAGACACTTTAGAACTTTTTAATTATATGAGAACAAGGATAGAGCAAACAATTAAAAATATTGAAGAGGTAGAAGAAGATGGAAAAAGATAAAAGTTTATATGAAAAATTAATGCTAATTACTAGCGAATTAGAAACACTAGAGAAGAAACTAGAAGTAAAAATAAATAAAGATAAAAGCTATAAAGCAGTTGATGAAAAAACAATTTTAGAGGCAGTAAAACCTTTAGAAAAAAAATATAGAATTTATTCTTATCCAGTAGATAGAAAAATAGTAGATGCAGATGTTCTAACAAAAGAAACAGAATATAATGATAAAATAACGACTACTAACACATTATTTTTAAGACTAGAAATTACATATCGTTTCATAAATATAGATAATCCTAGCGAATTTATCGATGTTAAATCTTATGGAGATGGTATGGACACCGGAGATAAAGCGCCAGGTAAAGCAATGACATATGCTGATAAATATGCATTAATGAAAGCTTATAAAATAGCAACTGGTGATGATCCTGATAAAGATCCTAGTCCAGAAAATGGCTACAAAAAAATAACAAAAACAGCAACTAAAAGTCAACTAGAAATATTAAATCATTACTACAAAGATGAAAACTTAGAAAAATTATTAACAAAACATAAAATTAATTCTTTAGAGGAATTATCAATAGAAAAAGCAAGTGCTTTAATAAAAAAAATACATGAATATGAGGTAAAAAAAGGAAATGAATAATGAAATAATCAAAGTAGAAGACAACAATATAGTAGCAACTCAAGAAGGAATAAAACTAATAAAGAAAATACAAAAAGCAACAGTTGAATTAAATATGATGAATGAAAAATTAAAACAGGCTTTTCTAGAAAAAATGGAAGAAAACAACATTAAAAATTATACTAGTCCAGATGGTACATTCAAAGTTACTTATTATGCAGCAACTACACAATCAAAAATTGATAGTAAGAAACTAAAAGAAGAAGAGCCTACAATATATGAAAAATACACTACTGTTTCACCTAAAAAGGCATACGTAAAGTTTAATTAATGGAAACAGTAGAATTTATAGAAGAGACACATCAATATCTTGTTAATGGTGTATTAGTTCCAAGTGTAACGCAAATATTAAATCAAGTATTCCCTGATAAATACGGTGGAATACCACAAAAAATACTTGATGAAAAAAGTGTCTATGGAACTGAGTTGCACAAATATATTGAGGTAATTGAAAGAAAAAAGCCTAGGAGACCTTTAGTTTATATAAAAAGATATTTTAGTCCTAACATATATCAAGAAGAAAGTTTAAAAGAATACTTAAGAATAAAACAAGAATTTAACATAGAAGTTTTAGAAGTAGAGAAGATAGTTTTCTATAAAAACTTATATGGTGGAACACTTGATATTAAGGCTTTAGTTAATGGTAAAAAAGCAATTATAGATGTAAAAACTACAGCAGAGCTAGATAGAGACTATGTAGCTTGGCAAACATCTTATTATGAATTAGCTGATGAAGAAGTAGAAGAACATTATTGCTTGTGGCTGCCAAAAGGTCACTTAGGAAAACTAGAAAAAGTAGAAAGAATAGAAAAAAACTTATTATTGGAGGTGGCAAACAATTATGAAAGTATTTAGATTCATGTCAAAGAATGAATTTCAAAAGTATAGAGTTGGGGAAGTTTTAATTAACAGGACAGAACATAAGGCAAGAACAACTTCAAAAGGCTTTTGTTTTATGAAAATGGCTGAATATGTACCAGAATACGCAATGAATTTTTTGAGTGGTGTAGTAAATGGTGAAATATGCGCTGTATTTGATGTAGAAGATAAATTTTTAGATGAAACTATAGGAGAGTATGCAAAACCTTTAGAAAATAAAACATTGCTAGATCTATACAAAAATTGGGGCAAAAGCTTTTATACAAAAGAATATTGCACAACTACATATAGCAACAAAGATTTTAAATTGGTTTCGTATTGTGAAGAACCTTTTAAAAGCTATTTATATGGTGAAAATTGGAAGTGGATAATATGCAACAAATAATTTTTGTTGGAAGAATAGTAAGAGACATTGAAGTTAAAGAAACTTCTCGAGGAAAATCAATAACACGTGTACCTCTTGCTATAAATGAAAGAAATCAAGAAAGTACTTTTGTAGATGTGTTGGTTTTTGGTGTATCGGCTGAAAACACAGCAAAGTACTGTTCTAAAGGTGATTTAATTTGTGTTGAGGCATTTGTTAGAAATAATAATTGGGAAGATAATAGTGGTAAAAAACATTATGATTACAATTTTATAGCAAAAAAGGTTACCTTCTTAGAAAAATCAAAGTCAAATGAGATTAAATCAAATACATCACACGTGGAAGAATTATTAAAAGAAGAAGTAAAGGAGGAAAAAAGTCCATATGAAGAGTTTGCTGAAGAAATTAGTCAAGAAGAGTTACCATTCAACTATGACTGATAAAGAAAAAATAAAAAAGATTATAAAATTATTAGGAAGTGATTATCGCTTATCATTAAAATATGATGGATCTATAAAATGGATTCTATTCAAGAAATACATAGATAGTGAAATATATTTTAGTGAAGATAATAAACCTATCATGTCGAGCAAACAAAACAGTTTAAATGAGTTATTAGATTTTGCTAAAAAACATCATAAGTGGAATTATTGCAACTTTGCGTTTCCTACAATTTTATCATCACTTTTATTACTTTTAATATTTGAACATATTAATATATTGGTTTTTAAAAATAAATATCTTGATGGTGTTTTTGGTGGAATTAATTTAGGTTGTGCCATAGGTTTATTAATTTATAACGCAATAAGAATTCACAATGACAAAATTGAATTATTAGAAATAGATGAGTGCTATAAAAGAAGTATAAACAGAGGCAAAAATGATATTTCACGGGAAGAAAATTGATATTAAAAGACAGCTTTTTAAATTAGATCCTAACAAAGAATATCAAGTGGAAATTACTGATTTTAGAAATAAGAGAAGTTTAAATGCCAATTCATATTTATGGAAGTTAGTAAGTAATATAGCTGAATTATTAAATACTAGCAAAGAGGAAATATATTTGCAAGAATTAAAAAAGTATGGTCAAACCTTGCTTATTCCGGTAGAAAAAGGAACTATTCCAGATGGTTATTTTAAATATTATGACTATGTTGGTACCAGTAAATTAAATGGTAAGTTAGCAGATTGGTACAAAGTATATAAGGGTACAAGTAATTATGATACAAGAGAAATGTCAATTTTATTAAATGGAATAGTAGAAGATTGTAAAGAGTTAGAAATACCGACTTTAGAAGATTATCGAATAGAGCAACTAATTAAGGATTGGGGGAATTAGAATATGGTAACAATAAAGTTAAATCCTTATGAAAGACAAGAATTATTAAGATATTTAGAATATGCCAAGTCAAGAAAACTAATAGAACAAGTAACTAGAAGTGAAAAATTTGATACAACTCAATATGATATACAAAGAATAAATGTATTAATAGATAGGATTAATGGCATATGTAATGAAGACTATTTATTAAATTCTAAAGCTTATAGAAAAAATATAGAAACAAATGATAAGAAAAAACAAGAAGTAGTTACTTATGACATTATGAGTTATTAGGTGGTGTAATGATGTCAAAAATTAAATATACACCACAAGGTTTTAGTTATATAGATGTTGATTTAACTGATTGTATGAATTGGGGAGGTTTGGTAATTTGTGCTGGTTGCGATAAAATCAGCGACAAAGCAAAACTAATATTTGTTTTAGGTGACATATATTGCAATGAATGCTTTAAAAAGTGGCTAAAACGTTGTGAAAATTATAATAAAGAAGATATTAAATATGATTTGAATATTCAAAAAGGAAATGATATAAAGTGGTATCAACATCATGGAATATTAGATAAAAATTAGGAAAGAAGTGTTATTTATGAATAAGAATATTTTAGTAATAACTTTAATTTTAGCTGGACTAAGTTTAATAATTATAGGTTTAGTATGGCAAATAATAGATATGTTAATAGATCATCAATGTTATCAGTTGCAGCCAAATGATTTTTATGAATCAACAATATGTGAGAGGTACTGGAAAAAATAAATTGGAGGGTTAATATGAGTGATAAAGAAAAAGAAAATATTGAAATGTGCGATTATGCAAGTCAATTATTAACTAAAAATAATATAAGGCATGAAGTTAAAAAGAAAGAAATAGGTCATATTAATATTTATTACAATGAAGTCCCAATAATGAGTTTTTGGGCAAGAACAGGAAAATTTATTTTTTTAAGAGTGCCTAAAGGAAAAATAAAAACAAATGATGACAGAGGTATTAAAAATTGCATCAATGCTTATAATCAGTTTGTTAAATTTGAAACAAAATAAAACGATTTTAGAAATGGATGGATGATTATGAATAAAAGAGATTTAGCAAGAGAATGTTTTAATCTATATGGTTTAACATATCAAGATATAGGAATAGAAGAATTAAATATTTTAATAAAATTACTTAATAAACATATAAGTGATTTTTCTAACTGTATGATTATGATAAAAGAACCTAACAATATAGTATTAGATAAAAATAAAAAAATAAAGTTTGTAGAATTAAAAGTAAAAGGCACTTATTTTGATGATAGAGAAGCAATAACTTTTAATGAAGATGGTTGGATTGGCTTTGCAGGTTGGGCTGATATGACAAATATAATACCTTTTATTATGGCTTTTGTAGAATGGTGTAGTTACTTGTATTCAAAAGTAATTAAAAAAAGTTAGAGGTAGAAATAAAATGTTTTGGAATGTTAAAAAATTGATAGCAAGTATATTTATACCAAAGAGGACACCATATTGTCATCATAGATTTAAATATGATAAAAAGTTAAGAACAGTTTGTGCAAAGCCCTGTAGGTATTTTGATATTAAAGATGGTTTTGAATATTGCAAGTTATTGAAAGAGAATTTAAGCATACAAGACCAGGTAAAAGATTGTGAGATAAATAGGTAAGGAGAAAAATGAAAAATTTAGAAGAAATAAGACAAACTAGAAATTTATTCATAAAAGCTGAAACCTTAAATGATGGAATGGGAGGCTACTATTATGATTCAATTAGTGGAAAAAACTTAAATTTTATATTTAGTTATCAACTAGGTTGGGAACATTTATCAGTAAGTATGCCTAGTAGGACTCCTACATGGGAGCAAATGTGTAGAATGAAGGATATTTTTTGGAATAAGGATGAAGCTTGCGTTGAATATCATCCTAAAGAAGAAGACTATGTTAATATGCACCCACATTGCTTACACATATGGAGATCAACAGAAGAATATTTACCTATACCACCACATATTTTAGTCGGCTTTAAAAATAAAGAAGAACAAGAAGAGTTTCTAAAAATAGCTGATAAATTTGGAATTCAAGTCAATAAATGGAATTATAATGATAATAAAAAAGGTGGAAAAGATGAGTAAAGATGTTAAAGACTTTTTAGAAGAATTAAAAGAATATTCAAATGGTGGTATACCTGGTTTATATCCACCAGAAGACACTGTAAGAGAATTTTTAGATTATATTGAAAAATTAAAGGAAACTATAAAAGGAACAACACATTGTTTTGATGAAGAAGAACATCAAAGAATGAATAATATTTTAACCGAATTTGAAGATTGGCTTAAATCTCAAATAAAGAGATGTGAAAAAGAGACCAACCCCAAACAATTTACTGAACACGATATTGAAATTACAACAAATACAATGTGTAGATTTCAACAATGTTTATATAAATTACAAGAATTGAAAGAAGGTAGGAAATAATGGATTTATTTAATAACAAAAAAATAAAAATATTCCAAGAAGAAATAAAAGCAAAAGAAATATTAGTCAAGGAATTAAAATCAAGAAATGATTTTTTAGAAAAAATGTACAAAAATATTTCTAATAGTTCAGAAATGATTTATAAAGATAACAAAAAATTAATTCAATGGATAGAAAAAATAATAGAAGCTTTTGATGTTTTTGAAGTATCTAACAGAAATAGAGTACAAATACCAATTTATAAATTATCATCTACACCATCTTTTGACAATATAAATGAAGTTGGAAGAATAAAAGAAGAAACAATAATAATTCCCGAAATAATTATTAGCAAAAGGAAGATTGGTGATAAATAATGAATTATAACGAATATGATGAAGTCATAAACGGAAAAGATACATATAAGATTATTGCCAAAAATCTTGTAGAAGGAATACCAACTTTAATAGGTTGGACTGATGAAAAAGCAACTCATTATGATGTCTTATTTGATTATAAAGTAAATAAAAATGGATATGTTCAAGGTGGAATAAGAGCAAACGATTTATTTATAAGTATTATGAGAATAGGAGCTTTTGGATTTAAAACAGATCAAGAAAAGCATCCAAGTTATATTGCAGAAAAATTATTTAATAGTAGATTAGACGAATCTGTAGAAAAATTAACGGAACTTATTAATGGAATTATCAAGGAGTTAAATAATGAGTGCTAAAGATATAACATTGGAAGATTTAGGATATGAGGTAGTTGAATAAAGTGGAGGCGAAATGAATGTCAAAAAATAAATTAATAGATTTAAATGATCACTTATTTGCAGAATTAGAGCGATTAAATGATGAAGATTTAAAAGGTGATGAATTACAACAAGAATTAGATCGAGCTAAAGCTTTATCAGATGTTAGCGAAAAAATAATAAATAATGCAAGTTTAATGCTTAAAGCAATTCATGAACAAAATGAGTATGGTACAGTTTCAAGAGATGTTCCAAAAATGCTATTAGGAGCTACTTCAAATGAGGATAATTAAAAATAAAAGAATTAAGTATTCTCAGGAAATAATTGATTATATTAAAAAAAATCATAAAGGAAAATCTACTATTGAATTGTGTAATGAAGTTAATAAAATTTTTGGCATCACTTCTAATCCAGATCGTATTCAAAATTTGAAAAGAACAATTAACAAAAGAGATGGATTTATTTTCGAGCCAGCCCGTAACGATGGACGTATTAAAAAAGGACATACTCCGATGAATAAGGGTAAAAAATGGGAGATTATTTAACAAAAGAACAACAAGAAAGAAGTCGCAAAACGACATTTAAAAAAGGAAGTAAGCCATCTAATGCTGTAGATATTGGAACAGAACGAATGCGATATTCTGGAAGTAATCCCAATCTTGGTTATTTATGTGTAAAAGTTTGTGATGGCAAAGGAAATAAAAACTGGGTACCTAAACACAAATTAATTTATGAGATGCATTATGGAAAAATCCCACCAAAACATAAGGTAATATTTGCTGATGGAAATAGATTTAATTTTGATCTTGAAAATTTAATTTTAGTTTCTAATTCTGAAGAACTTATTATGAATAAGCGACATTTAAGATTTGAAGATAAGGAATTAACTAAAACAGCCTCTATGGTAGCAAAGGTAATAGACAAAACCAATAAAGCGAAAAATGATCGATTATGAACAATTATATTATGATTCACAATATGAAATAAAACAGCTTAAAAAGAAAATCCAGGAATTAGAAAATGATTTAAATTTAGTAAAAAAGTCAGATAAAAGAAAGATGGAATTAAAAAAGGAAATTATAAAAGAATTTAATAATTTCAAAAATAAAGAAAAAATAGGTGATGTGTAAATGAATAAAGAAGAAATAGATAGCTTAGAAACATATTTAAAAGATAAATTGCCTAAAATAGAACCTACAATTCCTATTTCTACTTTTGAAAGTGTAAATTTAGATGATTTGATGGATAGTATAAAACAATTTAAAAAAATTCCAACAAGTGATGAATTGCTTAGAGAAAATAAAAAATTAAGAAATCAATTACAAGAAAAAGACAAGATTATTGATAAGGCAACAAAATATCTAATAAAATGGGGAAAACAACCTGATGCTGATATGTATTATCGTATTAATGAATATAAAGAATATACAGAATTATTAGAAACATTAGAAAGAGGTAAAAATGAAAACAGAAACAACTAAAAATTTAGAAAGATTACTTGAAAAGCATTTTAACGATAGAAATGATTTTTATGTATTTGAATGTACTCTAGGTTGGTATGGTAAAGAAATAGTCGATTGTGTTATGTATAATTGTCAAAGGGAAGTAGTGTGCTTTGAAATAAAACAATCAATTCAAGATTTTCATTCAAAAAATAAATTAAGTTTTTTTGGCAATAAAAATTACTTTGTAATGCCTTATGATTTATATAAAAAAGTAGAAAATGAAATACCATACGAAATAGGTTGCTATGTTGCCATTGATAGATTAGAAGAAAAAGAATCTACTAATGCTATTAATGAATATGGTACAAAAAGAAAAACTTATTGGGCTGAACCAATTAATGGTATGAAAGAATTATATTGTATTAAATCAGCAAAGAGAGTTGATTTAAAAGCCGATAAAGAGGTAATATTATCCTCTATGTTAAGAAGTATGCAAAGAGATTTAAATAGAGGAAGAAGATTTGAATATGAAGATGTATTAGCTAAAGAGGCAAATAATGATTTTTCAATTAAATAAAATTTTATCTTACATAAATGAAAATTATGAAGAACAAGCAATAATTAGACCAAATGTTTTAAATTATCCTTATACCATATATATTCCATCTAAAAAGTATGATTTAGAAATAAAGTTAATAATACCAGGTAAAAAACATTATTTATATGGTAAATGTCAATATGCATTATCTTTTGGGTTTAATGCAAATAAAAAATACAAAAGTGAATTGGATTATCACGGTGGAGGTTACTCAGAAGAATATAAAGAAAATAATTATTCAAATATAGATAAATTTTTGAGTGAATTTTGTAGTCAAAGAAAATATAAACAAATGAATTTATTTGATTAGGAGGCAGAACAATGTTAATACTACCAATAAAAAAGAAATGGTTTGATATGATTCTATCTGGTGAAAAGAAAGAAGAATATAGAGAGATAAAACCATATTATGATAGTAGATTTAAATTAAATTATAAATTGAAAATTGGTCCATCTCTTCAAAAAAGACTTATGACAATTTTGTTTAGAAATGGATATAGTATTAAAAGTCCAACTATAAAATGTGAAGTTCTTATAACCAGAGATTATGGTAAAGAAGAATGGGGAGCTGAACCAGGAAAGCTATATTATGTATTAAGAATATTAAGTGTTGAGGAGATTAAATTATGAAATTATATAAAAGTAAAATAATGAGGACAATAAATTTTATAAAAAATGAACATAAATTTGAGCGAGGAGACATGGTTAAGATAAAAAATGTAATGGAAGAAAATTACAAAAGATATAATGGTCAATTAGGCTATATAGTGGATGTTAATTATGCAAAAAAAGATTGTATATTTAATGTTAAATTTGAAGATAAAACAGCAGCTTATTTTAAGGAAAATGAATTAATTAAAATTGATTGGGACGACCCTATTAGATATAAAAAATTAAATATAGAAATATAAAGAAAGAGGTAAGTATGAAAGAATATAGAAAATGGTATTATGAAAAACACGAATATTTGCCTTATCTAGTACCAGAAGATAAAAAGTTATGCTTGTTAACAGAAGATATGGATGAAATAGTAAATTGCTGTCAATGTTTAAAAGATATGGCATTTGGAGATAGTTATACATCAATGGAAGTACATAATGCTTTTGGTTTAGGTTATGCAGTATGCGAATCATGTTACGACAAAGAGTGGGAGCGAAGAAAAAAATATAAAGAAGATTAATTGTTGAAAAGAGGTAGATTAAAAATGACATTAAAAGAGGCTAATTATGAATTAAAAAAGTTAGAAAATGATTATAATTATTATCTAAACGAAAAAGAACAATTGCAATGTCTAGTCTACCCGAAAGCAAATGATATACAATTAGAAAAAGTAAGCGGCGGTAAAAAAGAAGACCGATTATTAAAGTATGTTAATCTATTAGATTTAAAGAAAATTGACGAGACTTTAGATTATATATTTAAAAAACAACAAAATTTAATAAAATGGGTAGAAAACGAATTAAAAATAATGCTAGAGTATGGAAAAGTAGAAAGCGCTATTATAGAACTAAAAGAAACAGGTTTTATAAAAGATAAAAATACTGGGAAGTATAGAGAGCTTACTTGGGAAGAAATAGCAGCCAAAGTACACTGGAGTAAATCATTTTGCAGAAATGTATATAGGAAATACAAGAAAATAAGAAGTATTGATTAAAAAAATATTTTATGACACCACGTGACACTTTAAAAGTGATATATTAGTATTGTGAACAAATGAAAACTGGTTGGGTGAAAGGAGCTATTGATAGTTTCTTTTTTTTGTTTAGAGATAATCTAAACCAAGACTATCTTTAAATGAGGTGATAACATATGAATGCCTTAAGTAATAATCAAAAAGCATTTTGTCAACAATACTTAAAATTAGGTATGAATGGGACACAAGCTTATTTAAAAGTATATAAGAGTTGTAAGAAAGAAACAACCGCTAGAACTAATGCTAGTAGATTGCTAACAAAGGCTAGCATACAAGAGTATATAAGTGAATTACAGAACAAAGTAGAAGAAAAAGCCATTGTTAGTGTTGAAGATATAGTTAAAGAACTTACTGCTATAGCTTTTGTTGATAGAACAAAAATAAGTAAAAATGTAAGAAATAGAATATTACTAGACGAAAAAGACGGAAATAAAAAAGAATACTTTGAGGATAATGTTATATTTGCCGAAACAAGTGAGCTAGATGAAAACACAAAAAAAGTAATAGCTGGGTATAAAAAAACACAAAGTGGCTTTGCTGTTGAAACTTATGACAAAATGAAAGCTTTAGAATTATTAGGTAAGTATTTAGGAATGTTTAAAGATGATGCACCTACAATAAATAATTTTGTTAATCCATATGCAAATTTAAGCGAAGAAGAATTAAGAAAACTAGCTGATAACAAATGATACCAGAATATGTACAAATTCAAGCGAAAAAAGAGCTATGTAGAAGGCATTATCGTGATTATGTAGAGTATGTTCACGAAGGTAGATGGATAAGCGGAAAAGCAGTTACTTTTTTATGTGATGAGGTTCAAAAGTTTATTGAAACAAACACAGGACATGCTTTTGACATATTGGTTATTTCTATGCCACCACAGCATGGCAAATCTATGACAATAACAGAAACATTGCCTAGTTGGTTCTTAGGAAAATATCCAAAGAAAAGGGTAATAGAAGTATCTTACAATGAAGATTTTGCACAGCTATTTGGTAGACGCAATTTAAGAAAGATTAAGCAATTTGGAGAAGAAATTTTTAATATAAGATTAGGAAAGATTGCTAATAATACTGAATTTGAATTAGATAACGAAATCGGTGGCATGATTTCAAGGGGTATTTTATCTGGTGTAACAGGAAGACCTGCCGATTTAATAATAATAGATGATCCAATTAAAAACAGACAAGAAGCTGATAGCAAAACATATAGAGAGAGGAATTCTCAAGAATGGAATGATAGTTTAAAAACAAGACTTGCTTTTGGTGCAAAAGTAATAATAATACAAACAAGATGGCACGAAGATGACTTTGCTGGTAGAATTATCAAAAATGAAAAACATGTTACTGTAATTAACTTAAAGTGTGAAGCTGATGATAATGATATACTTGGAAGAAAAAAAGGGGATGCATTATTTTCTGAAATAGGTAAAGACAATAACTGGTTAAAAGATTTTAAACAGAGTTACACAACAAAGGAAGGAAAAAGGACTTGGTATGCTTTATATCAAGGAGAGCCTACACCAGATGAAGGTAATATCTTCAAAAGAAAATGGTTGAAATATTACCAAACACTTCCAAATATGCCTTACAAGTTAATAAGTGTAGATGCAACATTTAAAGACAAAGAGGACAATGATTATGTTGCGATTCAAGTGTGGGGAAAAAGAAATGCTGATTTTTATTTAATTGAACGAATAAAAGATCATATGGACTTCACAACGACATTGCAAGCTATAAGACAACTTAAAAATAAGCACAATGATGCAAGTGCTATTTTGATTGAAGATAAAGCCAATGGTAGTGCAGTAATACAAGTGTTAAGCAAAGAATTTTCTGGTGTAATACCAATTAACCCAGAGGGAGGAAAAGTGGCAAGAGCCAATGCAGTAAGTCCATCTTTTGAAAGTGGAAATGTATATTTACCAGAAAAAGAAGAATGGGTAAGTGATTACATTAAAGAGCTTGTTTCATTTCCAAATGCAGAACATGATGATGAAGTTGACTGCACAACACAAGCTTTGAATAGATTAAGAATAATTACAGCTGAAGAAATGACAGAAGAGCAAAAAGAGCTGCAAGAATACAAATTAAAGAAATATAGAGAAAATATAGAAACAATAGGAGGAGCTGAAGCAACCAGTTCTTTTATTATGTATGGAGGTTAGAAAGTGTTAGAAGTAATAATAATTATGCTATTAAGTTTTATCATTGGTTATTTAGTAGGTAATAAATCAAACATTGTAATTCATAGAAAGAAAAGTGTTGAGAGCGAAGAAGACAAGAAAACTAAAGAAGAATATGAGAAAGTAAAGAAAGCTTTTAATGAATTAATGGAATATGATTACGATAAAGCTTTAGGTGGTGGTAATAATGAATAATGATGTTACTAAAGATTGGAAACTATATGAGGCTGGAATTAAATATAACAATGACCTAAATAGTAATGGTAAAAATTATTATGATGTCATAGATACTAATATAGCTTTTGCAGCTGGTGATCAGTGGAGAAACGTTAAAGGTGAAGGACTGCCAAAGCCAGTTTTTAATATAATTAAACGTGTTAAACAATTTAAAATAGCATCTTTAAAATCAAGTAATTTTGCTATAAATATTCAACCAATGGAATATAGAACTATTGATGAAGACGAAACTATGAAATCTAATATACACAAAACTGATTTAGCAAATGCCGAAATAAAGAATATATTAGAAAACATCAACTTTGATGCTAAAAGCAGACAATTGTTAAGTGATGGCTTTGATACAGGTGATTGGTGCTTACATTTCTTTTTTGACACTAATAAAACACCTTTTAAAACGAAACCAGAGATAAAAGGTGTACTCGATGCTGAAATAATAGATTGCACTAATATATTGTTTGGAAATCCCAATGTAAGAGATGTTGAAAAACAACCTTACATAATTATAGTTGGGAGAGATCTTACTAAGAATTTGCAAGAAGAATACAGAAAAAATAATGGTAAAGAAGACATAAATATACAACAAGACTATGATAATGAGTATTTCGCTGGAGATTATAACAAAATTGAAATAGAAACAGATAATTATGGTAAAGCTTTATACATAATTAAATATTATCGTGGAAAAGATAGAAAAATATATGCTAATAAGTGTGTAAAGAATGCATATATTTATCAAGATAAGGCTACAGATTATAATTACTATCCAATAGCTTTTAACAACTGGGAAACAGTAAAAGGAAGTTATCATGGTAGAGCTGAAACAACAGGCTTAATTCCAAATCAAATAGCAATAAATAAGATGTTTGCAATGGTGATATATCATTTAATGTTAACAGCCTTTCCAAAAGTTGTTTATAATGCTGAAAAAGTTAAGTCTTGGAATAATGGTATAGGTGAGGCTGTGCCAATAATAAATATGCAGCCAGGTGACACGATAAGAGATGTAGCAGCTTATTTAAATCCATCTTCTATGAGTGCAAGTATAACAAGTGTAATAGAACTTGCT